>JANWHX010000001.1 GCA_025450235.1 Chitinophagaceae bacterium
GATGTTACATGCAACAAGTGTTGATGCAAACGAATTTTACAGGTGCAGACTTCTAATTGAAAAAATTCAAAGGGAGATTGAAACGCGAAAGCATGCTTTACCACTTCAGGAAATCAATGAGGAAAAAGCATCCGGCCAATGATGTTTTCACTCGGTTCGTTGCTTCATTCTGTTCGCAACGACTTTACCCCGATATTCATCGGGGTTCCGTCACTTCTCACTCGGTTCGTTGCTTCACTCTGTTCGCAATGACTTCACCGGATTTGCAATTGCTGCCTTTACTACCTGTAAACAGATTGTTGCCATAGCAATCATGGTTGCCGCCAGGGCAGACAAAACAAAAACCCACCAGTTAATATGTATCCTGTAAGCAAAATCTTCCAGCCATTTATGCATAAAAAACCATGCAACGGGAATTGCAATGACGGCTGCGATAAGCACCAGCTTTAAGAAATCTTTCGAAAGCATTAGCACGATGCTGCTAACACTTGCACCCAATACTTTGCGCACCCCGATTTCTTTTACACGTTGTTCCGCCGCATAAATGGTAAGACCTAACAATCCTAAAGCGGCTATGAAAATGGCGAGCAGCGCGACAATAAGAAAGATAGCTTGCCGTATTTTATCTTCGCGATAAAGCAGCTCCCATTGTTTGTCCAGGAAATGATATTCGAAAAGATTATCCTGGTGCATACTGTGTACAATTGCATCCATTTTTTTCAGCGTAGCGTCAACATCGCCGCC
Organism: Chitinophagaceae bacterium; assembly: GCA_025450235.1. Classification (GTDB taxonomy): domain Bacteria; phylum Bacteroidota; class Bacteroidia; order Chitinophagales; family Chitinophagaceae; genus VBAT01. Next base: position 745 of record JANWHX010000001.1, read on the forward strand.
TGCAAGTTTCACGGTAAAATAGCCCATGCCATGAACCGGGTTTTTTTTATACCCAATTACCATGGGCGCAAGTGGCTCGTGTAACGACTGAAAATTAAAATCTTTCACTATCCCTGCAACGGTTAATGTAACAGGTTTATCAAGTGCGGAACGATAATCGCCGCCAAATTTTGCGGATGAAATTGTTATCATCTTACCGGGGTCATTCATCCCAAGCTCTTTTGCAGCCATTTCATTAATAAGCACGGTAGAGGAGTCTGCATTGCCTGATGAAAAAAAGTTTCTGCCTTTTAATAATTTAATATCATAGGTGGAAAGAAATCGATCATCCACGCCAAAAAAATACATGTCTTTTCCCCTTTCCGGGTTACTGTTGTCTGTATTAACTTTTACAGAAGGAATAATTTTCCATTCGCCCGGGACGCCCGATGTTACAGAAACCGATTTAACCTGCGCCAACTTTGCAAATTCATCTTTTATTGTTGCCGCATCACGGCGTAATTCGCCACTGTTATTAATATCAACCACCACGAGTTTATCTTTATCAAAACCCATGTCTTTCTTATTCACATATTGCATTTGCTGGTAAATAATAATCGTGGCTGCAATAAGAGCGATCGAGATCATAAACTGGAAAACAACCAGGGAGCGCCGTAAAGAAATACTATCCCGACGCAGCTTAATTTTGCTTTTTAACAACGATAGAGGATTAAGACCCGATTGAAATAGAGCAGGATAAAGACCCGCTAATAAGGTAACAATTACTATGATCAAAAAAACACCGGTCCATACCCGGTAATCGGTGTGTATGTTGATGGTGAGGTTCTTTTCTGTAAATGAATTAAAGGCAGGCAATAAAATATTTACCAGCGCAAGCGAGATAAAAACGGAAATAATAGTTACCAGCATTGCTTCGGCAAGAAATTGTTTTACAAGCGTTGCTCTGGATGCGCCTGACACCTTGCGTATGGCGATTTCTTTTCCCCTGTTTGTAAACCGCGCAGTAGAAAGGTTCATGTAATTGATGCATGCAATAAAAATTATAAAGCAGGCAACGATGAGAAAAACATAGATGTAAGAAATAGTTCCTTTTTTACCGGAATTACCTTCAATATCGTTCGAATGAAAATGAATAGCCTTCAATGACTGTAGTTGAACCTGGTTTTTAACGCCTGCTTCTGCATTATGATTTGCAGCGATAAGCTTATCCAATTTCGTGTTTAAGGCAGGAATGTCAGCATTATGGTTAAGTAAGAAATAAGTGGCAAAAGCACCGGACGTCCAATCATCGGTAAAGTGTTCCTGGATAGAAGATTCCGATACGAGGAGATTAAATGAAATGCTTGAATTAACCGGGAAGTTTTTCAAAACCCCTGTTACCTTATAGGGAACAGAATCATTGTCGAAAAATAATAGTTTTCCAACTGCGTCTGCTATGCCAAAAAACTTTTTAGCTGTTTCTTCAGTAAGGATAACAGATTTGGGTTCTGTTAATGCACTGCTCCGGTCGCCGTATATCAAAGGGAAACTGAAGACATTCAGAAAGCCGGGATTGGCGGCTATAAAATCTTCTCGGAAAACATTTGCCATATTATCACCTGTTCTGATGTCGGGACGCCAGAATATCGAAATACGCGCTACGTCCTGAATTTCGGGAAAGCCGGCAATTGCTCTTGCTGAAACCTGCAACCCTGTGCCGGATCTCCTGGTGGTTTTACCCTCTGCAGTTGTTTTTCTTTCAACCACACGGTAAATATTATCACCATTCTTATGAAGCCGGTCAAAAGTAAGTTCATCAAAAATGAACAATGCAATCAGTATGAAACTTGTTAAACCAATAGTTAAACCAAGAATGTTTATGAAAGAAAAAATCTTATGCTTCCATAAATTGCGAACAGCGGTACTTAGATAATTTTTAAACATAAAAGATAATTTCTGATGCAGGGTTTATCAATATTTGATGTTGCGATTTCAAAAATTTTCAACAATCAAATTGAATTGTTCCGTTATTAACCTCTTCACGGCCATTAGCCGCGCGAGAACCCAACCAAATGGAAATATCAAAAATACTCAAAGACAATGCCCTTGCGGAACAAGTTAGAATTCAGCAAATTGCGGGAGCATAGTTCTACGAATCTGTTCGGTTTTGATACAGCAAGTGTTCGGTATGATGAACTGCTGCGGCAGCCAATAAAGGGGCTGCAATCTTTTCCTATGTTTATCCTACGGAAGGGGAACTTCCCGGACCTTGCCTGCTCCATCAGTGATTTGAACGGCCGCCACATTAGCGTCGATTTCAATAAACCTGGCCGATTGAGACAAAAATGAAGACCCATAATAAAACTCTTCTTTGCGAATCTTACCATTCTTTAAGTGAATGACGGCACTTATATCGTCCGGCCGTATGCGTATAGTTTTGATCGCGTTGTTGCGCTTAAATAATTTTAAGTTATCCCGGTTTTGGCTTGCCGCCACCAGGTAATTGCCTGAACTTCCGGTCAACTTAATTAATGCCTTTCCGTTACCGGGAATATATATTCCGCTTTGCTGAATAGAAAGAGCATCAAAATTTCCCATACCATCGCCTTTTAACATCAAGCCATTCATTGCATCATAGCGGCCAATGGAAACATCAGACCCATAATCATTTCCACTAATTAATATATCGAGGTTACCATCATCATCGAAATCGCCGGCTACCATTCCATTTATAACAGACACCTGGGCCTCCTTAGGAAGGGGGATGATAGTGAATTTGCCTTCTCCATCATTCCTGATATAACAGGATTGCAGAAAATTGGCTTTTAGCCGGATAGCATTTTTTCGTTTGTCCTGCGGAACAATTTCATCCATCGTAGCGACAGCAAAAGATTTGTGATTATTAAATTGCTTTTTTAAAGCCGGCCATCGTTCTACAATATCATCTCTCCCATTAACCGGGAACTCTTTTAATTGACCCTGTTGATCGGGCAGAAATAACGAAGTAATAACCATATAGCCTTCATTACCGGTAAAATCTGCCGCAGTGACATAGACCGGGAATTCATCAGTTGGCTGAAAGAGTGAGTTCGAACCCAGGTTACCCACAATATAATCTGTTCTGCCTGTATGCCGGAAGTCACCCGCAATGATCGAATTCCACCAGCCCGTCTTATCACCGATGCCCGAACCTGAAGTAACATTCCGGAATTTCCCATTTACATTCTTTAAGAAGGTCACTGGCATCCATTCCCCTGCAAGAATCAAATCTATTTGAGCATCGTTATCAAAATCTGTGAAAAGCGCATCGCATACCATCCCGATGTTTTTTAAATCAGGAGCTACTTCCGCGGTGACGTCTGTAAATTTTACATGTCCCTTGTCCGAATCATTTCTGAAAATGAAACTACTGACAGGCTTCGGATAATTTTTCGGGTCCACACGGCCTGACACGAACAAGTCAAGTTTGCCATCTTTATTAAAATCAAATGCTCTTACACAAAGTTTGCTGGTATAATTCTGAGGAAGGGCCAACGAGTCCACGGTGAAATTCCCTTTCCCATCATTGATATATAACCTGTCCTGGTAACTTCGACTCTCCCGCTCATTTTGAAATCCACCACTGGATATATATAAATCTGTTTTGCCATCCCCATTCGCATCGAACAACAAAATGCCCTCATCCTTATAATTATCGTTTGAGTTTGAACCGGGCTGGTAGGCCTGTTTTTGAAGAAATCGCCCATCTTTTTGCTGCAGGAAAGCCTGGGCGGGATTCAATGAATTGCCTGCAATAATGATATCATCAATCCCATTCCCGTCGATATCACCTGCCGCCAATGCCGGGCAATATTCTGAAAATTTATGAGGGAGTATTGATTGAAGATTAAAATCGATAAAGTCAAAGTCTTTATGTTTATAGCTAACTCCTACTGATTTTGTTACATCAGTAAATAGGCTGTTGACAACGGTTGCCGGTTGCGAATATTCAACTACCTGTTCCGCATCTTTGATATCGGCCCTTATCACCTGGTTGGCGTTTACATTTTTTATCGTCTGTTTTTTCCCTCGTTCCCATCTTATAACAACAGAATCGATCATCGTAATTTTTCCCAGTCCGAAATGGGCCGTCTCCTGCATGGTAGAAAGATACCCCCGGTAAGGAGTATTTTCAAATGTTTGCAGTTTTCCATGTTCATAGTGGATGCTTACCATGGCACCGAGCCCATTAATGTTTTGATTACTGCCTTTGAATTTAATTTGTAAGAAATGGTTATTGACGGTGTCTTTATCGCGAACAGTATTCCTGTATAAGAATGTTTCATCATTGATATTATTAATCACAAGGTCCATGGCACCATCATTGTCGAAGTCTGCAAAAGCAGCGCCATTTGAAAAGGTCGGCAGGCTCAATCCCCATTCATCACTGACGTCTCGAAATGTGAGGTCACCATTATTTTGAAAAGCATAGTTAGGTAATTTAACTTCCGGTATTTGCCCGATTATTTCCTGTTTACTTGTAAGTCCCGTGGCTTTTTTACGGTAAGCCATAAAATCATGATCACTGACATCTTTTGGAAAACCGTTTGTAACGATGATATCACGATAACTGTTATTGTCAAAGTCTGTTACCACCGGCGCCCAGCTCCAATCGGTTTGTGAAATCCCGCTCATAAAACCAATATCGCTGAAAGCAGGTGGCCCTAATGTATCGTTATCGGCAATACGCGGTCCCTGGTTCAATGCTACTACATTACGCACATACTGATACTGATAACCATAATTATCAAAGTTTTGGTACGTGATATAGTTGCTCGTTGCCATCATCATCTTTTTCCGGTAATTATCAGGGGAATTCATATCCAGTTCTATCACATCAGCGAGTCCGTCATTATTGATATCCGTTATATCGCTGCCCATTGAATTGAAAGAAGTATGTTTAAAATACTCTTTCACCCGGTTTGTGAACGTTCCATCATGATTGTTGATATAAAGAATATTGCTGGATAAAAAATCATCTGCGATATAGATGTCTTTCCACCCGTCATCATTGATGTCACAAATGGTGGCTGAATGCCCATAACCATTGTATTTTATTCCCGCTTCCTCCGATACATCCCGGAAAACAGCATGCTTCAAAACCGGATCTGTACTGTTCCGAAATAACCGACCCCTGTTTTCACCGGTACTGTTACTTTCATTCCGGCGTATGAACACAGAAGTATTGTATCCGTTGGACGCCTCATTTACGACAAGATACATGTCCAGGTCACCATCGTTATCGTAATCAAAGAAATAAGCCATGGTGGATTGTACATGAACGTCGAGTCCATATTCAGAAGCTTTGTCCTCAAAATGCGGAACTCCGTCTTTATCTTTTCCGGTGTTTATGTATAAAATGTTTCTTCTTTGAAGAGAATCTTTAGCGATTGTATTGCAGACATAAATATCTGACAGGCCGTCATTGTTTATATCAACGATCGATACTCCTCTTGCCCATCTTCCCATTCCTTCCACGCCGGCCCCGGATGTTATATTCTTAAAGTGAAAATCTCCCTTGTTGAGATACAGTTTAGAAGGCACCATATTACCGGTTAAATAAATATCCTGTAATCCATCATTATTAAAATCGCCAATACCGACACCGCCACCATTGTAGATATTCACTACATCCAATGAATTGATGGAATCATTCTCAACAATTTTGTTATTAAATGAAATGCCCGAACGAGATGAGGAGATTTTTTCAAATAAGGTCTTCTTTTGATGGCAGCCAACCAATGCAGCTGAAATTATAAATAGCGATGGAAGAAATCTCATACACACAGGATAGAAAGTTAGGTAAATGTAATAGAAATGTATTTTATGATACAATAAGAAAAGGCTTCTCTTTTACAAGAAGCCTTTCTATTATGGTATGGTTATTTTAGTAACCTGGGTTTTGCGTCAGGTTAGGATTCGCTGCCCGGGCACTTTGCGGTATTGCCAGGAGTGTTAAGTTCGGCGTAATCGCAGTATTATATAGACCGTGTTTCTGACCATCGTGAGTTGGGCCGGGTGCGGGATTTACAACTGAGGTATAATTTCCTGCTGCGGCTCCATTGATTCTATTGATAAATTCTACGGCTACATCTGTACCTGCCCTGAGGATATCAAAGAAAGTAGAGTATTCGCCGCTCAATTCATGCCTGTATTCACTTAATACCATTTGCAGCGGATCAGTGATCGTCACACCCGGATCACCCTTATAATCGGCGCTATCCCTCATTGTCGCAGGCGCCAGTCCACCCCAGGCTCTATCTCTCACTAATTTCAGATCAGCCATTGCTCCGGGAATATCATTTGTCCGCACCTTACATTCGGCTCTGCTAAGTATAACTTCTGCAAACCGCATAAGTATTTGGTTCTGATCGCCAAAAATATGGGCCGTATTGTCGCCGGGATGATTATAATTACCAGTAAGGTTCGGATCCCTCCATTTTTTTGCACAAACATATCCTGTACGTTGACCGTCATCTCCATACCAGGGCCTGGTCAGAGTTCCAACCGTGTTTATTATTGTACCGTCATCGGCCTTATACTTTGCAGTATTCGCTGCAAAACCTGCCACCACGGGAGGATAGCCTTTTATTCCGCCCCATTTGGCAATGATTCCCGGACTGACCAGTTGATCACCCGGACCTACAATGGTTAATAATTTGCGCTTGTCTCCCGATTGATAAGAGTTCCACAAAGCCGGATTACCATAGTCATAGCCCTGCTGTGTTATTTCATTTGGCCAGCTAAAACTATCTATCCAACCAAGCTCAGCTCCCGGCGGCTGCCAGCTTCCACCCCAATCCTGCGGATCACCGGGCTTTTTGTAAAACTGGATTTCAAAAATAGATTCATCGTTGTTTTGTTGATTGTATTCATTTACATCTGCATAATTTGATAGTAAATGATAGTTAGCCAGCTCAGGATTATTAAAGGCTGCCAACGCAGCTGTATATTCCTTTAACCACATGCGGGCCGCACCTTCATAGGCATAGGCAGCACCTTTGGTTGCTCTTCCTAAATCGGCAGCCGGCAATGCTGACTTTGACCACAACAAAGTTTCTGCCTTTTGCATATCAAGTACGACTTGCCTGAACACAGAATCCCGCGAAGATCTGGGCGTTAAACCATCAGACCCTGTATTTAGTTCAAGAGGAACACCTCCAAAACAAGCCGCCAAATAATAATACATTGATCCCCGCAAAAAATAAGCTTCTCCTGTCAAACGATCTGCCAAAGAAGCATCGAGTACACCATTTGCCTTTGCTTTAGCTACTACGGGAAGTGCATAATTTGCCCGGGCTATTCCTATATAAAACTGGTTCCATAAAACGTTCAATCCGAGAAACGTGGCGGGAATCTGGTAATTATTCCAAAATACATCAGCGCCCCAGTTAAAGAAATCGTGTGTACCGAAATTAGCCCTGTACCAGATACATTTTTTAAGCAGGTCACTATTCTGGTATGTATCATAAATACCATTTACCGCAGCAATTACATTCTCCTTGGTATTGGCGGCAGCATCGGCTGGTATTCCAAATGTGTTGGTTTGGTCCAGGAAGCTCTTTTTACATGCCAGTGGAATGACTGCGCCCATAAAAGTCACTATGCTGACGATGATGATTATTTTGATTCGTTTCATATATCTGAATTTTCTCGTTATTTAAAATGTTACGTTTAGTCCAAATGTAAAATACCGGGATGAAGGATAGGTTCCATTGTCAACGCCGCTTTGAGTTGCGCTGCCGCCCTTCAATCCAATTTCCGGATCAAGTCCTGTATAATTTGTTATAGTAAAGAGATTTTGGGAAGAAACGTATATTCTTAGTCTCGAAATGGAATATCTATTCAATATACTTGCCGGCAAAGAATACCCAATGGAAAGATTTTTCAGCTTAATAAAACTTCCGTCTTCAATCCATACACTGGACGGAATATTATTAAGCGTGCTGTTATCACCACCATTTCCAAGTGCCCTTGCGTACCTGTTTGAAGATCGGGTTGGCGTCCAATGATTCTGGTAATAGGTTTGACTTACATTGTCAGCTCCTTCTGAACCTCTTTTTGCAAAACTTTCCAGGTTACTTTCAACGTAATTCAGGATCTTGTTTCCGGAACTATAGTAGAAGTACATATTGATATCCCATGCCTTGTAATTGGCATCAAGATTGAGGCCGCCAAAGAACTTAGGCTGAGGATTTCCGATGTGTACTCGGTCGTCTGAATTTATCTTATTGTCTCCATTCATATCTTGAAATAAACGATCACCGGGACCCGTGAGAGCCTGGTAGTAAATCCCACCCGCTTTAGCATTCAGCGCATCAATTTCTGCTTTGTTTTGAATTATACCGATCGCTTTATAACCAAAAAACTCTCCAACCGGACGTCCAACATACGAACGGGTGAACTCATCCCATCCCTGGAATCCATTCAAAACCAAGCCTCCGAGATTTCCTACGAAATCAGTTCCGGATGTGATACTGGTCAGTTTATTCTTAATGGAACTCCACGTCAGGCCGATACCGTATTGAAAATCTTTGCCTGAAGTCCCTCTGTAATTGACAGCGAGCTCGATACCTTTATTATTCATGCTCCCGACATTGCGTGTAATCGAGGTAAATCCTGTCTGTGCCGGGGCCGTAAGCCTTAAAAGAAAATCTTTTGAGTCACGACTGAAATAATCAGCAGTAATAGTTAAAGCACCCCGCAGAAACGAAACGTCCAATCCTATATCGGTCTGCTTATCGGTTTCCCATTTTAGCTTTGGGTTAGCTGGTTGACTTGGTCCAATACCGACCTGGTAAATCTTATTAAATGGATAACCAAGATTATCCTGGCCACCACCATTTACATTGGAGGGATAATTTCCAGCATACAAAGCCTGGTATTGGAACAATCCAATTGGAGTTTCATTACCCACTTCACCATAACTGCCTCTGAGCTTGAGGTCATAGAGCCAATCAACATCTTTTAAGAAGGATTCATTTTTTATTCTCCAGCCAACTGCCATGGAAGGGAATGTACCATATTTATGACCTGTGTCGAATTTTGAAGAGCCGTCGCGGCGTATTGTACCAGTTATCATGTATTTGTCCTGAAACTGATAGGTTAATCTTGCAAATGTCGAAGACAGTGAATAAATATTCTGTCCGTTCCCGGTATTTGTGCCCGGGACATTCTGATAAAGCGTCAGGTTGGTAACCTGGGATAAATCTCTTGTAAGATTGTTTGGCGGGATCCCGCCTCCTCCCATACCGGTCCAGGTATTCTTCTGCGCAGAAATACCACCCACAAAATTGATAGTATGGTCACCAAAAGTTTTATCATAAGCGATGGTGTTTTCCCACAACCATTCAAATGTTCGGGACATTGACTGTTGGAAATTTGCCGGAGCTGTGATGGTCCCGGGGAATTGCTGAGCTGCCCTGCTATCTGCGGGCTGAAGATAAAAGCTTGAAAAATTACTGGTATTAACCCCAAAGTTCGTCTTAAGTTTAACGCCTTCGTAGACCGTAGCTTCTAAAGAAGAGGTGGCCAGTATGTAATTATTGTTGTTCTGATACTGGTTGGTTTCTACGCTATAAACCGGGTTACCATACTTGTTCACATTGGGGTTAATGGGATTGTAAAAACCATAATTGCCATTCGCATCTTTGATCTCGTATGTCTTTCTGTTGCCGCTGTCCAGGGTTGGTGGATTGATAGCTAATTGAAAAAGTCCCGGTCCCGATCCAAGTGGATTATTGGCATTCTGGTGAGAATATTTAACACTCGTAGATGATTTAAGCCATTTAGTGGCCTGGAAGTCGATGTTAGCATTCAGGCTAAATCTCTTGAAGAACGAACCCAATACGATACCTTTTTGGTCATAATAGCCAAACGACATGGCGGATTGAACTTTATCATTTCCCCCACGAATTCCAACTGTATAATTCTGTGTGAGTCCTGGACGATAAACAGCATCCTGCCAGTCTACCGTGTGTAAAACATTGGGAGTTTTCCATATTGGTAATCCATGATAAGTATGTGTTGAATCAGCCGCTTCAACTTCATTGGAAAGTGTGGCAAATTCCTGGGCATTTAACAGATCATATTGTTTAGGCTGGCTCTGTGACGATATGAACATATCAAAAGAAACCTGTGTTTTGTTCCGTAAGCCCTTTTTAGTAGTTATGATTACAACTCCATTGGCGGCACGAATACCATAAATGGCGGTAGCAGAAGCATCTTTTAATACGTCTATGGTAGCGATGTCATTCGGATTAATATTATTCATACCCCCGCCTGTAGGATAACCATCTACTACATATAATGGATTATTACCACCCGGAGCGATGCTGCCAATACCTCTTATCAGTACGCTTACGTTTCCGCCGGGGGCGGCATCGTTATTTATTATCTGAACTCCTGATGCCCTTCCCTGCAAAGCCTGGTCTAATGTCGCAACCGGAACTTTTTCAATCTGGCTTGCGGTTACTGAACTTATGGAACCCGTAACATCCTTTCGTTTCTGAGTGCCATAGCCAATCACGACCACTTCGTGCAGATTGGAGTTACTTAATAGCATAGTTACGTTCACGACATTATCGGCCTGCACATTTATCTCGAGTGTGACGTACCCTATATAAGAAACAACGAGAGTTTTTGAATCAGAAGGAAGATTGATTGAATAGGCTCCTTCCGAATTAGTGGCGGTCGCAACATTTGTCCCTTTAACCGAGACTGTAGCATTGTAAAGAGGTTTAGCATCCGTATCGGTTACCTTACCCGTAATAGTTCTTTGCTGGCAAAAAACAAGAAGCGAAAAGAAAAGGCAAAATGCAAACGAAACGAGGCGCTTAAAAACTTTTGCATAAGCAGTGGACTTATTTCTCATACGGCGTTAGTTTTAATTGGACATTTATGAAACTGAAGAATATTTGTTATCGTTATCGCGCGAAATATCATATTCCCTCATACTCTCTCGCCAGTCC
>JANWHX010000002.1 GCA_025450235.1 Chitinophagaceae bacterium
TATTGAGTAAACATACTTTACCCTGGTTTATTGCCGGGGTTTTTTATTTTGCGTCAAACCAAACCCGCTTGCTGTCATCCCAGTTGCCATTATAATTAATAAAAATCTCTTCCCCTGCTTTGATAAATCGTATTGATTTGATACTGATACATTCTTTATCGAAATCCATTTCATATTCGCAATTGGATTTGTAGGAATGATTATAAATCGGCACATAGCCCATAGCCATACAGCATTGGTCTTTTTTCGGCCCCCATTCAAAAATATAATCGTGCAGCTTTGTTTGATCCAATAGCTTTCTTTCTTCACGACTCATGACTATTACAGGCGAGGTCTCAATTATAGTTTCCTTTTCAATATTTTCTGAAGTAAAAACTCCACGGCCCATCCCACCGGTATCGGCGATATATATAAAAGGAAGGATCATTGAGAAATAATTAATAATTATTAATTAGTAATTATTGGGCGAAAATAATGATGTTCTGTTCAAATGAAAGATCATTTCATAATTCAGACTTCCGACTTCCTCTTCGTATTTTTGAGAAATGTCTTTTGAAGAAGAAAAAAAAAGTTTAAAGGAACGATTTGAAGCGCTGATCGCAACAGAAGACAAGCTGCAGATAAGCGATTTTTTAAATCACCTGAACATAAGTGACGTAGCCGACCTCGTTCACGACTTGCCCGAATATGAAACCAATATTATCGCAAGTATGTCGCTGCACCGCGCAGCGAGTGTGTTTAAGATCATCGACCTGTCCGCCCAAAAAAGAGTCATTCGGGATCTGCCACCAAATATTATGGCGGCATTATTGAATGAACTGCCACCGGATGACCGCACAGATTTCCTGGAAGAACTTCCGAGCAGTGTGGTCCGTGAACTGATAAAATTGCTCGATCCGGAACAAAGAAGGATCACCCTATCGCTGCTCGGCTACCCCGAAAATAGTATTGGGCGGCTGATGACTCCCGATTATGTCTATGTATATCCCGACAATACGATTGAAGAGGTCTTTGCCACTATCCGTAAACATGGGAAGGACAGCGAAACCATTAACGTGATCTATGTGATCAACGATAAAGGCGAATTGCTTGACGATATTCGAATTCGTGACTTTATCCTTAGTGCTCCCGATAAAAAAGTTTCCGAGCTTATGGATGGGCGGGTGGTAGGTCTTCATCCCGAGGACGACCAGGAAACAGCAGCAGACGTATTTAAAATGAATAACAGGGTGGCACTTCCTGTAGTGAGTACTAGCAATAAATTGCTCGGTATTGTTACCATTGATGATATTCTCTGGGTAGCCAGTGAAGAATTCAGTGAAGACATACAGAAGATCGGCGGTACACAGGCATTGGACCAGCCTTATTTAGAGACCCCCATCCTTCGACTTTTCAAAAAGAGAATTACCTGGCTGGTTGTATTATTTGTCGGCGAAATGCTTACTGCCACGGCCATGAAGTTTTTTGAAGCTGAGATCGCGAAAGCAGTCGTATTGGTTTTATTCGTTCCATTGATCATTTCAAGTGGCGGCAATAGTGGTTCGCAGGCATCGACTTTAATAATACAGGCTATGGCAGTTGGTGAGATCCATTTACGCGACTGGTGGAAAGTAATGCGAAGGGAGATCATTTCAGGTCTTTTACTGGGAACTGTATTGGGGGTGATCGGTTTCCTGCGGATCGCCGTCTGGCACTCCGTGGCTCCCACCGTTTACGGCGAACATTGGATGGCATTAGGATTTACTGTCGCCATCACTTTGCTTGGAGTAGTTTTATGGGGAACTCTTTCAGGAAGTATGCTGCCTATGATACTGAAACGACTCGGCGCCGATCCTGCTGTAAGCTCCGCTCCTTTTGTGGCGACCTTAGTGGATGTAACCGGGCTGGTTATTTATTTCTCCGTAGCTTTCCTTATCCTTAGCGGGAGACTACTCTAACGAAGCGAAAGGGAGTATTCTCTCTCCTTCGGCGGAAGTAATTCTAAATAAAATAATTATGTTGCGACACTTCTTATTTCTTGCTGTATTTGTGTTGGTTCTGTTTTCCTCCTGCACGATCATCCTTTCCACAAATATTCCGGGCAAATCCGAAAAATTATTGCCAAAAGAATGGTTGGGCAAATATGAAGTCATTTCAGCATCAGTCTTTCCTGAAAAAAGAGATTCTGCACAACATGAAAAAGAATATGCCACCATTGAAGCAAACCGTATCATTTGGGAAAGCCGGGATGGCGTCAAAACATATTCCCTGAATGATTCATTAAGGTATTCTGTAATATCTGGCCAAAGCAAGTACATCAGCCTGTTAATGCCCCAGGGTTTGTATGCCGTTTTTAAGGTTATAAAAAATGCCGACACGCTTGAACTTTATTCGCTTTCCTCCGAAGACGAGCCCAAAAAGGCGGAATTGAACAAATACTTCAGCAAGGTGGAAAAAATGAAAAAGGGGGACGATGAGTATTATAAGGTGACCATCGTCGAAAAGAAACTGGACGCCTACTTTAAGAGTTCTATCCCATCCAAAGATGTCATAAAACTGGTCCCGGTAAGATGAAACCGGCGCCAGGGGTAGAATTACCTAAAAACCCGAACTCACTGCGTTAAATGGTTATTTATTGGGAAAAACCCCAACCCTGATATTTTCAGGAAGACATAAGGGCAATCGCTTGCAAGTTTTGAAATTTATATCTTTACGCACCATTAAAAATACATCTCATGTGTGGAATCGTTGGTTACACCGGACCCAGAGAAGCTTATCCCATTATCATTAAGGGTCTGAAAAGATTGGAATATCGCGGCTATGACAGCACGGGTGTTGCGCTCCAAAACAGCACCGGCGTAAAAGTGTACAAGAAAAAAGGAAGGGTGGCAGAACTGGAAGATGCGATCGTTGGGAAAGATCTTCATGCACACGTCGGGATCGGCCATACACGCTGGGCCACCCATGGCGAACCCAGTGACCGCAATGCGCATCCACACCAGTCAGCCAGTGGAAAGCTGGCAATGATACACAACGGCATCATTGAAAACTATTCCCAGCTTAAAAATGAACTGATCAACAAGGGCTATCACTTCCAAAGTGAAACTGATACCGAAGTATTACTGAATTTTATTGAAGAAATCAAGACCAATAATAATTGCTCTCTGGAAGAAGCGGTACGTGTCGCTTTGAAGAGGGTTGTTGGTGCGTATGTCATCCTGCTCATAGATGAAGACGATCCCCAAACAATTGTTGCAGCGCGAAAAGGAAGTCCATTGGTTATTGGTATTGGAAAAGGCGAACATTTTCTTGGCTCTGATGCATCCCCGATGCTGGAGTATACAAAGGAGGTTGTGTATGTAAACGACTATGAGCTGGCCATCGTGAAGCCCGATGAGCTTATTCTCAAGAACCTTGGTAATGAAAAGATCACTCCCTATGTCCAGAAGCTTGACCTCGAACTGGCCGCAATAGAAAAAGGCGGGTATGATCACTTCATGCTGAAAGAAATATTTGAACAGCCTCAAACTATTTACGACTGTCTTCGCGGGCGATTGGATGCAACAGCAGGAACTATCACGATGAGCGGTATCCAGCAGTATGCGGACCAGATCGTAAAAGCCAGTCGTATCGTGATCATCGCCTGTGGCACCAGTTGGCACGCGGGTTTGGTGGCTGAATATATATTTGAAGAACTCTGCAGGATCAATGTGGAAGTGGAATATGCCTCTGAGTTCCGGTATCGTAACCCCGTTATAAGCCGCGGTGACGTCATCATCGCTATATCGCAAAGCGGTGAAACAGCAGACACATTAGTTGCCATTGAAACAGCAAAAGCCAAGGGCGCTATTATATTAGGCGTCGTGAACGTAGTCGGTTCTTCGATAGCAAGGATATCTCATGGGGGAGCTTACACGCATGCCGGCCCGGAGATCGGTGTCGCTTCTACTAAGGCATTCACCGGTCAATTAGCGGTGTTAACGATGATCGCATTGAAAATTGCTTATATCAAGGGCACTATTTCCAATGACCGGTATATGCATTTACTGAATGAGTTGCAGGAGATACCGGAAAAAGTTGCCTGGGTTTTAAAAAATGCTGACAAGATAAAAGCGCTGGCTGAAAAATATAAAGATGCTCGTGACTTTTTATACCTCGGTCGCGGTTATAATTTCCCTATTGCATTGGAAGGCGCACTAAAGTTGAAAGAAATCTCCTATATACATGCCGAAGGTTACCCGGCCGCTGAAATGAAACATGGCCCTATCGCATTGGTAGATGAAACGCTTCCGGTTGTTTTTATTGCTACCAAAGATGCCTATCACGAAAAGATCGTAAGCAACATGCAGGAGATCAAAGCAAGGAAGGGGAAAGTAATTTCGGTGATCAGCGAAGGTGATAATTTTTCTCAAAGCTTGTCGGATGATGTTATGATCGTACCGGAAGCGGATGAAATAGTTGCCCCTATGCTTAGCGTTGTTCCATTACAGTTGCTCGCCTATTATATTGGTATTAAGAAGGAGTTAGACGTAGATAAGCCGAGAAATCTCGCGAAGAGCGTGACGGTAGAATAATTACTGGTCGCCGGATCCCTGATTATGCCAGGCCCTGGAAGGTGAAAATATCTTTACCCATTTGAATTCTGTTTAAATACATTTTGACCCGGCGACAGTTTTCCAGGGCATCGTGCTATGACCCGCGGTTGAT
The DNA here is from genome assembly GCA_025450235.1 of Chitinophagaceae bacterium. Lineage (GTDB taxonomy): Bacteria > Bacteroidota > Bacteroidia > Chitinophagales > Chitinophagaceae > VBAT01. The sequence goes on from JANWHX010000002.1 coordinate 4,687, forward strand.
GCGGGACTCCGTTCAACTACAGAATCTGTGACATCATTAATTGACGAAAATATTCAACCCAAACTCATAATAGATAACTCTCAACCGGCACATGAACAGGATCAATAAGGAACCCATTTCTTCTTTAGGCTACAATTTTGTAAAACCCGAATATATTCCCAAAGGCAAGGATGAATATTATTTGCGGAACATCCAATTTCGTACTGAGAACAAATTCCGTCAGCTAACTGCTGTAGAAATTAAACAACTGATCGCCAACGGAAACTCATCCGACAACTGGAAGAATGTGTTTGTGAACAGCATTTTCAATGCTGATCTTATCCGCCATTGTAAATTCTTCGGTTTGATCCGCATTGGAAAATTGGAGCCCTACTTTCTCGAGTTCAATAATCTCCGGATGCCGGTTGGACTATACAATAGTATCATCGTCAGTTGTGATTTCGGAGATAATGTGGCGATTGAGAATGTCAATTTCATGAGCCATTATATCATCGGCAACGATGCAATCATCGCCAATATAGATGAACTGGCTGCTACTGATCATGCGAAATTCGGTAATGGGATTGTGAAGAGAGGTGAGAAAGAATCTGTCCGCATTTGGCTTGAGCTCTGTAATGAAAATGCAGGACGTAGTGTACTTCCTTTTAATGGAATGCTGGCAGGCGATGCCTGGCTATGGACCAAGTACCGCGGGGATGAGGTGCTGATGAAAAAGTTCAAAGAATTTACCGACAAACGTTTTGATAAACGAAGAGGGTATTACGGAAAGATCGGCGACCGGACCGTGATCAAGAATTGCAGCATCATCAAGGACGCATGGATCGGCAGCGATGCGTATATTAAAGGAGCAAACAAACTAAAGAATCTTACGATCAATTCAGCTCCCGAAGCAAAGACACAGATCGGTGAAGGATGTGAATTGGTAAATGGCATTATCGGCGAAGGCTGCCGTGTCTTTTATGGAGTAAAAGCGGTCCGTTTTATTCTCGCCAATAATTCGCAATTAAAATATGGTGCGAGGCTTATCAATTCTTATCTCGCCGATAATTCAACGATTTCCTGTTGCGAAGTATTGAACTCGCTGATCTTCCCTGCGCATGAGCAGCATCACAACAATTCATTTCTTTGCGCTGCCGTCGTCATGGGCCAGAGTAATATGGCAGCGGGTGCAACCATTGGTTCGAATCATAATTCAAGAGGCCCGGATGGGGAGATCGTTGCCGGGCGCGGCTTCTGGCCGGGACTTTGTGTGAGCCTGAAACACAATTCAAAGTTTGCATCGTTTACTATTATTGCCAAAGGGGATTTCCCCGCCGAATTGAACATACCCATTCCTTTTTCATTAGTGAACAATGACGTGAGCCATAACAAGCTGGTGCTGATGCCCGGTTATTGGTTCATGTATAATATGTATGCACTTGCCCGGAATGCCGGTAAGTATGGAAGCCGGGATAACCGGACTGATAAATCGATCATTTTCGAATACGATTACCTCGCGCCGGATACCATTAATGAAATGTTCGATTCCCTGGTTTATATGAAAAGAGCAGCGGGAGAAACAGTCTCGGCAAGAGAAGGAAATAATTTTACGGGTGATGCCGCCATTCGTCATGGTGAAAAGCTGCTGGAAGGGAATATCATTCCCGACAATTCCGAGATATGGGCGAAAGGAATGGAAAACACGGATCGTAAGATCCAGTTGTTGAAATTGCCAAAGGCGTATCGCTTATTTAAAGAGCTGATCGCATATTATGGTACATCACAAATCATAAAGCTTATTCTTCAAAAAAATATCTCATCATTCGGTCAACTTGCTGCTGCACTTGGCAAACCGGTCCGCAATAAATGGATGAATATCGGGGGACAACTGGTAACCGAAAGATCGGTGAAGCAATTGATCAGGAATATTCATACAGGTAAGATAAAAAGCTGGGAGGAAGTACACCAGTTTTACAAAGAATGCAGCGATCAATATGCCTTTGAGAAACTGCAACATGCTTTTGCCTCGTTGCTTGAAATAAAGAAGCTATCTGCTGAAAAATTCAACAAAAAGATATTCCATCAGTTACTCCGGGATGCAATCACTACCAAAGAATGGATGACTCGGGGTATCTACGAATCAAGAGCAAAGGATTACCAGAGTGAATTCCGCAAGATGATTTATGATACCCAGAAGGAAATGGATAGTGTGATCGGGAAATTAAAAGACAATGCCTTTATCAACCAGCAGCAGGAAGAATTGAAGCAGTTCAAAAAACAGGTATTGGGAATTGTGAAAACATTCGGACTGTAGATACTTCTTAGGGTTGCCAACCTTCTAAAGAATGAGGGTTGCCAACCTTCCAAAGGTTGGCAACCCTTTAGAACATTTATTTATTGCTTTATAAACCTGATCGTTTGCGTTATCCCTTCAGCACTTATTGCAGTCAGTGAATGGGCCCCTGCCGCCAACCCGGCTAATGAGAACTCAATATTGCTATTGCCGGCTGCAATCGGAAAGTTGCGTCTCAGGTAAACCCTGCCCTGCATATCCGTAATCGTAATGCCAAGCGATTGCCTGGTCCGGGAAGTAACCGACAATGTAGCTGTACTGGTAATAACATTGGGAAAGAGTGAAGTAATGAGCAGGCCGTTTGCGTTATTCATAATGGCTACAGCCTTGCTATAGATTACATCTGCGTCTTTATCCGTCATTCTTAACCGATAATAGTTGACACCCACCATGGCGCGATTGTCAGAATAGATGTATAAATGGCTTGTCTCATTTCCCGCGACCATGCCGATCGTAACGAAGTTATTATCACTCCCTGCTCTCTGTATTTCAAACTTCTCATCCGATGAGCTGAAATCCGCCGTTTGCCAATTTATAACTGATTGTGATGAGCTGATTTTTGTGACATTAAATGCAAGTAAACGGATTGTTTGCGCATTGACCGTAAACGAAAAAACAGCGATAAACGAGAAAAATAAAAACCTTTTCATGAAGTTAAAGTTTGCGGACTTTGGACTGAAAAGGTCTTACAGGGAAGTTTGAATAGCTTATCGAATGTAATGAATAATAGCTGGCGAACAGCTAAAACGCGAGTGTTTTTTTGCGCGAACAAATTATTTAATAAACCGAATTGTATTTGTCTTGCCTTCAGCACTTAAACCCGGAGAGCGGGTAAACCCTGGGAGTCAAAGGATTAGGCTTCACTAATTGATTTAAGAAAAACTTCGTTGTGCGGGGAGAAGGTAGTGAACACCCTGTGTCGTATCAGCGTCGCCTATATCTTTGTATCCACCTGGAGCAGGCAGGTAATCTATTAATGCATGAATGAAAAAATTATTTAAGAAATTCTTACAGCGCATTTCCGGAAAAATCAGGTATCAAAGGCTTTTTGAAGGCTTGCACTCCATGGCCATAAAAGGAATGAATTATGGAAAGGGAGGCGATTTCAGGACAAGTGGTGAATTGTTTACATTAGGATATATAAAAAAGAAATTAGCCGGCCGGGAAGACATCGTTTTATTCGATGTCGGGGCACACGTCGGTCATTATTCCCTGGAACTCTCAAATGTATTTACCAATAAAACCATCCGGATCTATTCTTTTGAACCGTCAAAACAGGTCTATGATAAAATGCTGGCTAACGTAAAAAACGTTAAAGAAATTATTCCCAATAATCTTGGATTATCGGATACCGCTGCCACCATGAAATTATTTACGAATACAAATTTGCCTGGTTTGGCTTCAATGTACCAGCGACGTCTTGATCATATCGGCATTACTTTGAGTGAATCCGAAGAAATAGAATTGACCACTATTGACAATTTCTGCAGCAAGCATAAAATTGACAACATCGATTTTTTGAAACTCGATGTGGAAGGACATGAATGGAAGGTTTTGCAGGGGGCGTCAAAAAAACTATCGGAGAAAAAAATAACTTTCATCCAGTTTGAATTCGGAGGCTGCAATATTGATTCAAGAACTTATTTCCAGGACTTTTATTACCTGCTTAAGGACGATTTTGACATTTATAGAATTGTGGAGAATGGTTTATTTCCCATAAGTACCTATAAAGAAGAATATGAAATCTTTACGACCATAAATTACCTGGCAGAAAGAAAAACCCTCTTCCTTAAAAACGAAAGAGGTTAAGCGGAGAAGATGTTTTGGTTTCCTGGAAATTATTGCTTTAGGAACCGTACAGTATTTGTTTTGCCTTCAGCGGATATTCCTGTCAGTTGGTAAACACCGGCAGACAAACGGCTAAGACTGATTTCGATAGTTGTATTGCCGGTAACAAGGTTATGATTGCTTTTCTGCACCAGTTTACCCTGCATATCAACTATAACAATATTGAGCTTTTGCTGGTGGGAAGACGCAATAGTCAATGCGGCTGAGTTAGTAACAATAGTTGGAATAAGCGAAGTAAGGACCAAACCGTTTATTCCATTCATTATAGCTACTGTTCTGCTGTAACTGATCGTTCCATCTGCATCGGTCATTTTTAGACGATAGTAATTGATACCATTTCTTAAATCAATGTCTGTGTATCCATACAAGGTATTAGTTGCGCTGCCCGCGGTTTCACCAATCGTTCTGAAATTTTTATTGGCGTCAGCTCTTTGTATTTCAAACTTTGCTGCAGGGGAACAACAGCCCGCCAGTTTCCAGTTGATGGATGATTCGGTATTGGAGAGTTTGGAGGCGTCGAAGGA
>JANWHX010000003.1 GCA_025450235.1 Chitinophagaceae bacterium
GCAGCTTTGTCAAATAAAACGGTGCTTAACATGACGAGCGAACGCCATCATTACAATACACGCTATATTCTTGCACTATCCTTTATTTCTGCTTTGGGGGGATATTTATTCGGATTTGATTTTGCTGTTATATCCGGCGCATTACCATTTCTAAAAGATAAATTTAATCTCAGCGAATACTGGGAGGGATTTGCGACAGGGAGTTTAGCATTGGGTGCCATGATTGGCTGTATTGCGGCAGGAAAAATTGCAGACAAAAAAGGAAGAAAGCCCGGACTCTTACTGGCGGCTTCTGTTTTTGGTGTTTCATCATTGTTTATGGCATTCGCCCCCAGCAGGGATTTTTTTATTGCCTCAAGGTTTGTGGCGGGTATCGGTGTAGGAATGGCTTCAATGCTTTCACCGATGTATATAGCAGAAATAGCCCCGGCAAAATACAGGGGCAGAATGGTAGCCATTAACCAGTTAACTATTGTACTGGGTATTTTAATTACAAATCTTGTCAACTATTCACTTCGAAATAATGGTGATGATGCATGGCGCTGGATGTTTGGATTAGGCGCTATACCTTCCTTGTTATTTTTTGTTGGCGTTTTATGGTTGCCCGAAAGCCCAAGATGGCTGGCTCAAACGAATAACATTAAGAAAGCATCAAATATCCTGGCAAGAATCGGTGGAACGGCCTTCAGCAATTCGACGATCGCTGAAATTCAAAAATCAGGTCAGACAGTTACGAAAGTAAAATTCAGTGCCATTTTTGAAAAAAGCGTGTTACCCGCAGTCCTGGTGGGAATAGGCCTGGCTGTCTTTCAACAATTGTGTGGTATTAATGTAGTATTTAATTATACTGCTACTATTTTTGAAAGTATAGGAGCTTCGAAAGACGATCAGTTGTTACAAACAGTATTTATCGGGGGTGTAAACCTGCTGTTTACATTGCTGGCGATGGTACTTGTTGATAAATTAGGACGTAAACCCCTCATGCTTTTCGGCGCAGCCACCCTGGCAATATTATATTTAATTATCTCACAATTGCTGGGTAACAAATCTGCGTCCGTTTCCTGGTTTTTATTGACGGCCATTGGTACTTATGCATTCACCCTTGCGCCGGTAACCTGGGTTTTGATTTCAGAAATTTTCCCAAACAAAGTTCGCGGCACCGCCACATCAATTGCCGTGCTGAGCCTGTGGGCAGCTTACTTTATTCTTACGTTCACATTCCCTGGGTTGTATAGCCGGCTGCTCGATAAAACATTTTATGTGTATGCTATAATTTGTTTGATCGGGTTTGTATTTGTTTTGAGAAAAGTAAAAGAAACAAAAGGGAAAACACTGGAGGAAATGGAGACGGTGTTTTCTCCGCACTAGCCCCTCTCCAAAGGAGAGGGGAAGGGCTGAGGTCACTTTATCTTCATTCCGGGCGAAATGGGAATGGTCTCGACAAGTTCGAGTGATTTGACCATATCCTTGGTGCCGTTTTTATATTTTATGAAATGAGGCGTTTGCACATGCACTTTGTACGCATCCATGTCAGCGTATATTTCCAGGATGGTAATTCGCGTGGGGTTTTCTTTTTCAGAAACGGCATATAAGGTCAGCACCCCGGGTTCGACACGGACCGATGTTTCGATTTCTTCTTTGAGAGCTGCTTTGTACTCTTCCAACCGGGCTGAATCAATTACGAGTTTAGCCAGTCGCACCATTTGGTTTTTTGGCTGGGCAGACGCGCAACTGCTAAAAAGAAATGTAATCATACCAATGATAAGCATCTGGCCAGGCGAAACTGTTCTTTTCATTTCCATTATTGATTTATTTTACTTCTTCGTGTACCAACACACTCATATCTCCAACTTAAAATGAGAAACGCAGAGAGTAATACCCTGTATTCCTCCGTTCCCTCTGTTATTCTCTGTGCGATTTAATGCTCGCGCAGAGGTTAAGGAGAAACGCAGAGAATAATCCCTTGTATTCCTCTGTTCACTCTGTTGTCTCTGTGCGATTAAATGCTCGCGCAGAGTAAAGGAGAAACGCAGAGAGTAATACCCTGTATTCCTCCGTTCCCTCTGTTATCTCTGTGCGATTTAATGCTCGCGCAGAGTAAAGGGGAAACGCAGAGAGTAATACCCTGTATTCCTCCGTTCCCTCTGTTCTTCTCTGTGCGATTAACCTATGCTCACAGAGTATATTGATTCACTATGAAGGTCAACAATGAACAAAAAACAAATCGACGGTTAGCTTACGATGAATGTCTTTGTCCTGCACGTACTTTGAACACATGAAGAACGTGTGGAAACAAGGCATCCATGGCTTCATTCACTGCGCTGAGCGAACCCGGCAACGTAATAACCAGTGAATTCTTAATGAATCCGGCTACACCACGGGACAACATGGCGTATGGCATTCGTTCCTGGCCATAGCGACGAACTGTTTCCATGATTCCCGATATCGGCGCTTCAATGAGGGGAGCAATAGCATCTGGTGTAACGTCCCGCGGCGACAGACCTGTGCCACCCGTAAATAATAAGAGGCTTATATTCTCAGCAACCAATTGCTCCACTGTAAATCGTATTATGGCTGCATCGTCCGGTATTACCTGGTATACTATCTTTTTGAAACCATATTTTTTTAACCTTGTCATTGCCGCCTTACCCGCGGTATCTACTCCTTCACCCTTTGCTATTGTATCGGAACAAACGACAACGGCACAGGTTAGTTCTGCAAATCCATCTTTTAGGTGATCCGACTTTCCCCCTTCTTTATGCAACAGCTTAATATTAGCTATTTCGATTTCCTTATCAATCGGCTTCAGCATGTCATACATGGTTAGGGCAGTAATGGCAGCTCCATGCATAGCTTCCACCTCCACGCCTGTTCGATAAATAGTGTGCACCTCTACTTCAACAGAAATGCTCAAACCGTCTATGGAATGTCGTATTTCCGTAAACTCAACCGGCATGGGATGACAATCAGGAATTACATCACTTGTTTTTTTGACTGCCAGCAGCCCGGCGGCCCTGGAGAACTCAAAAACATTTCCCTTTGGCACGGTCCCTGATTTGATGGCATCAATCGTTTCCTGCCTGGAAACTTTCAGTATTGCCCTGGCAACAGCTTTTCGTAAGGTCGTGTTCTTTTGTGTGATGTTTACCATAATTATTGATTCACTTTCCATTGATGTGTTTCGTCACTAAACAATTCTTTCCCCCACACAGGCAGTTCGGTTTTTATTCTTTCCACCGTTTCTTCGCAGGCATCGATGGCTGCCTTCCGGTGAACGGAAGAGGTAAACACAAATAAACTAATTTCTCCTGCCGAAACCTTACCCAAACTATGATATACATGCATGCACGTAAGATCATATTTGGAAAATATGTCTTCACGTATGGCATGCATTTTTTCCAAAGCCATTTCTTCATAGGTTGTGTATTCAATGCATGAAACCTCTCTGCCCCCGATCTTATCTGCTCTTACCTGGCCCAAAAAAATACTATGTCCTCCAATATCCGTTTTGCTTTTATGCTTTTCAATACTGTCAGCTATAAAAGATGCGGCAATCGGTCCCTGCACGAAAATGTTTTTGGGTTTTCTTTCTTTCATACCGTTTGTTTCTGTTTCTTCCACTCTATGATACCTCCACGCAAACTATAGATTTTTTTGTCGCCTCCAAAAATACCCGATAAAATCTTCACGGCCTGTAAGCTTCTTTTACCAGATTGACAAAAAGCAACAATTGTGTCAGATTTCATCAGTGATGTATTTGCTGACAATTCAGCAAGGGGAATTTTAATATTCGAAAAATCATTTACTACCGGCATTTCACCCGGTTCTCTTACGTCAATCACGTCAACACGTTCTTTTGCGATCAGATCATTAAATATACCAGCGTCGATTTCTGATCCGATAGCTATCGGAGCTGTTCTTTCTGAAGAACAAAGCCATTCATAATCCATTTGTAAAAATGCAGCTTCGTTTTCCGGGATTAGTAAGCGTGTCCCTGTTCTGGCCGATAGAGCTAACTTATAAACCTGGTTATTCAATGCGTTATAAGTCAGGAGCCGATTTGCAAGTGTCTCGCCGATGCCGGTGATGAGTTTGATTGTTTCATTCGCCATCATCGTGCCGATAATTCCCGGCAACACTCCCAGCACACCGGAGTCTGCACAATTCAACACCTCATCTTCCTTTGGTGGATTCGGAAACAGATCACGGTAATTAACAGTCTCGTCGTTGTCATTCTGCCTGGAATTAAAAACGGACACCTGTCCTTCAAATTGTGAAATGGCACCGTACACTAACGGTTTATTCATTAATACACAGGCGTCGTTGATCATATAGCGTGTAGAAAAATTATCTGTACCATCAATGATAATGTCAAACTCATCCAAAAGAATCAATGCGTTTTGTACCGTTAATCGTTCGTTGTAAGGAATAATCTTAATGCCCGGGTTCAATTGCCGTAAGCTATGTGTAGCTCTTTCAGTTTTTGAGAATCCAATATCGTTAACTGAATACAATACCTGCCGGTGAAGATTATTCAACGTCACCACATCATCATCCACGATACCAATTGTTCCTACGCCTGCGGCTGCCAGGTATTGCAACACAGGACAACCTAATCCACCGGCGCCTATGACCAATATTTTAGCCTTCAGCAATTTTTGCTGGCCTTCTTCGCCAAATCCAGGTAAGATCACCTGGCGCTGGTAACGTTCATATAATTCTTTTTTGTCCATTATTTATCCGCCCGAGAATGGCGGCAATAAAGCAACTATACTGTTTTCTGTCAATCTTGTGTTTTCATTCACTACCTTTTTATCAACGGCTATCGCATATTTTGCAGTAGCCAGGGCAGGGTATAGAATATGCAGTTCTTTAACAAGGCTATTTGTATCTGCAATGTTTTCTAACGCAAGAGAGCCTCCCGCTATGTCTGCAAGTTGTCCAAATATGATAATATTTATTGGCATCGCTTATTCGGGTAAGGCAAGTTTGAAAAATGATTTTTATTTGAACCACATAGGACATAGAAACATAGGTATTCACAACTTGTCCCGCCAAAGGCGTGGATAGATACTTGCCTGCCTGCGCGCCGTCGCCGAAGCTATAGCGCAGGCGCCTGGCAGGCCTATGTGTTTCCTTCTATTGTGCGCTATGTTCTATGTGGTTCAAAATGCTTTATGGTTCCTTTACTACGCTTTTCCGGGACAACAAATTTACTTAACCCTGCCTTATGCCCGTGTAAATAATAATTTATATGCAGCCACCATGAGAACGATAGCCAGCATGTATTTTAAAATATTTGATTTGAATTTCAATGAGCCGAAATATGCTCCGCAAATTCCACCGGTAAAGGCAACTGCTACATAACCATACATATCCGGGCTAAAAGTTATACCCTTTGTTAGTTGACCTGCCAGGCCCGACAATGAATTGACAAAGATGAACAAAGCACTAATCGCAGCCGTTTGTTTCATATCTGTCCATTTTAGTAATAAAAGAACAGGCGATAAAATAATGCCGCCACCAATTCCAATAAGACCGGAAAGAAAACCGATGGCGGCACCAATCAATAAGGACAGTA
>JANWHX010000004.1 GCA_025450235.1 Chitinophagaceae bacterium
AAGTGTGCAAATACTTTCGCAGGATGTATAAAAACCTATAGCGGTCGCCGTATTTTTGCTATGTGCAATATTGGTGATCCACGCTTTGGTTATACCTTCTGTAGCTGCGGCATAAATTCCATAAACGAAAAATAGCAAAAAGATCATCGCTGTCGACGGGTTCAATGCAAACCCTGCATACACGATCGCAAACAAAACAAGTCCTGAAATGAAAACTTTCCTGAAACCAAGTTTGTCCGCTAACGCTCCAAGCGGATACGAAGACAAGGCAAAAACCAGGTTATAAAAAACATAAGCGGCTATTGTGATGGTATCATCGCCGGTGATCTCTTTTGTCTTTAATAACAAGAAAATATCTGAACTATTGAACAGCGCAAACAACAGCAAACCAAGCACCAGTTGCTTATATTCTGCAGTTGCGACCTTATAATATTTAAAAAAAGAAAAAAAGCTTCCTTTCCCCAGCGTGGAGACAGGTTGTCTCTTCTCTTTTAGCAAAAAGATCAGCAGCACGCTGATGATACCCGGAATAAAAGCAAGGTAAAAGATGGTTGTATAGTGACCCGGATAGAAATACAGGTACAATAAAGCAAGTGCCGGTCCTATAGTTGCACCGACTGTATCCATGCCCCGATGAAACCCAAATACCCTGCCCTTTGTTTCTTTTGTTGCCTCCTGAGACAATAAGGCATCCCTTGCCGCAGTTCTGACCCCTTTTCCCAGCCGATCCAGGGTTCGGGCAAAGAATATCCAGAGAGGATAGACAAATATCGCCATCATCGGTTTGGAAATAGCGCTCAATAAGTACCCCAGTTTCACAAAGGGCAAACGGACACCCTTCTGATCACTTAATTTTCCAAAATAACCTTTGCTGATCCCGGCCGTAAAATTTGCGATTCCTTCCAGGATACCGATCCAGATAACTGAAAAACCGATCTCTTTGAGATAAACGGGGATGACAGGGTAAAGTAGCTCACTGGCAATATCAGCAAACAAGCTAATTATGGAAAGAATCAAGACAGTCCTTGTGATGACCCGCATGACAGATAGTATCTGATTGAAGATAATTTATTTCTACTATCAAATAATAGAAGCATATGATCTCCGTTTATTGTGTAATCATATTGTTGTTGCCCATTTTTACGAGCCCGGCGAGTTTTCAAGGCAAACCACGATGTGAATTGTTAAAATGAGTGCATCACCTTAAACCTTCTTCAAAAAATCCATATCCTGCAGGCGGGTTTGTCTTTCAAGAGTTTCCGCTTTGCTAATTCAAATTATTTCCTCCAACTTTGCACACATTAAATCCAATCCGCACAAATGGGACTTTTTAACTGGTTTACACAAGAAATAGCAATCGACCTCGGTACCGCCAACACGCTGATCATACATAATGATGAAGTAGTAGTGAATGAGCCAAGTATTGTAGCTCTCAACCGCAATAATCCCAAAGAAGTTCTCGCAGTAGGCAAAAGAGCCCTGATGATGCATGAAAAGACGCATGAAAGCATCCGGACTGTCCGTCCTTTGAAAGACGGCGTGATAGCCGATTTTAACGCCGCCGAACTGATGATACGCGAACTAATAAAGCTCGTTTATCCCAAAAAACCCTTATTTCCCCCAAGCTGGCGAATGATGATATGTATTCCTTCTTCTATAACGGAAGTGGAAAAACGCGCTGTTCGTGACAGCGCCGAACAAGCCGGGGCAAAGGAAGTTTACCTTCTGCATGAGCCTATGGCGGCGGCCCTTGGGATCGGAATCGACGTAGAAGAACCCGTTGGGAATATGATAATCGATATCGGCGGGGGAACTACTGGGATAACCGTAATCGCATTGGCTGGCATCGTCTGCGATCAGTCAATCCGTATCGCTGGCGATGAATTTACCGCAGATATTATGGAAGCTCTCCGTCGTTATCATAGCTTGTTGATCGGGGAACGCACTGCCGAACAAATCAAGATACAGGTGGGGGCAGCGATGAAAGATCTTGAAAATCCCCCCGAGGATATACCTGTTAATGGGCGTGACCTTGTTACCGGGATTCCAAAACAGATCATGGTCAGTCACCAGGAAATTGCGGAGGCCCTCGATAAAAGTATCTTCAAAATAGAAGAAGCGATCCTTAAAGCACTGGAACAAACACCCCCGGAATTGGCTGCCGATATTTATCGCCGTGGACTTTACCTGACGGGTGGCGGCGCTTTGTTAAGAGGTCTTGACAAAAGATTAAGCCAAAAAATAAAATTGCCCGTTCATGTTGCCGACGATCCGCTGAAAAGTGTGGTTCGTGGTACAGGGATTGCATTGAAGAATTACGATAAGTATCCTTTTGTGATGAGATAAATGAAGTCAGATTTCAGAAGTATGAGGTCAGAAAGAGTACAATCCATCGATTGTTGTTCAATCCCGCACATCAGACTTCGGACCTCCGGCTTCCGACTTCAAACTTACTCCCTTGCGTAACATTTTTCTCTTCATTCGCCGCTTTTTTACATTTTTTACCTTCCTGCTACTACAGGTAACGGCCTTATGGTTTTTATTTACCTATAATCGTTTTCACCGGGCAAAAGGCCTGGGCGTTGGCAACCAGATTACCGGGTGGTTCAATACCCAGTATAATACCGTAGAAGATTATTTTAAGATGAAAGAAGAGAACAGGCGCATACATAAGCTAAATGATTCGTTAATGAATTTGTTGCCCGCAAATTTTATCCGGTCAGATACATCCACTCATTTGCTTACTGATTCTATACCGTATGACACCCTGGGACACTACCGGCAATACAGGCAACGGGTGGCGCAGGTGGTTTACGGAACAGTCAATGCAGAAAAGAATTATTTCCAGATCAATAAAGGTTCAAAGGATGGGATTAAAGATGACATGGGTGTACTCAGTTCCGAAGGCAGCCTCGTTGGCAAAGTAATAAATGTGAGTCCGAATTTCAGTGTAGTGATGAGTTTGCTTCATGTCCAAAACAAAGTAAATGTCCTGGTAAAAAAAACAAAAAGCTCCGGAACAATTGAGTGGGATGCCAAAGATCCGAGATTTCTCATACTGAAAAACATACCGGTGAGCGATTCTATTCTAAAAGGTGATACGATAATAACAGGTAGTTATTCTCTGAGCATGCCTCCCGGCAAAATGGTTGGTACAGTAGCGGAGATCAACAAGGACCCCGCCACCAATTTTTTTATTTTGAAAATAAAGACGGCAGCAAATTTTGCCGACCTCCAGCAGGTTTTCATAGTGGAGAACCTTCAACACGATGAGCAGGAAGTATTACTGGAGGATACGAAGAAAAAAATGTAGTGAACTTAAAAGAATAATACGTGAGTGACTTAGTAAGGAATATTATCCGGTTTGCCATATTCATTTTGCTCCAGGTATACCTGTTGAACAAGATCCCATTTCTCCATCGCTTTATTGCCCCTTACCTCTATTTTCTTTTTATCTTATGGCTGCCCTTCAGCATTTCCCGAATGGGTTTGCTGGTAATTGGTTTTATCACCGGTATCAGCCTTGACTTTTTCATGATGACGCCGGGTCTTCATGCGGCGGCCTGTGTGCTGATCGCGTATCTCCGGCCATTTATTATCAATATACTGGCACCAAAGGATGCAACCGGTTTCAGTTACCGCGAGCCATCACCAAGAGCCATGGGATGGACTCCATATATTGTATATACGCTTGTGCTGACACTTTTTCATCACTCCTACATGGTATTATTGGAATGGCTTTCATTTGGAAGTATTCTTGATTTTATCATCAAAATAGTAGCCACAACCGGGATCAGCATGCTGTTAATCATTACGACCGAACTCTTGTTCCCCAGAAGAATGAAATTCCGTACCAATACAGCCTGATTTTGCGGCCCCTGCACCCGGTTTATCCAGTAGCCGCCAGTATCAATACCCGGATAATTTTCATTTCCTACTATTCAGAGTCTGAAAATTTTCTTAAATCAAAATATATTTCGGCTAACATTTGGAAACCGTGTTTCTGAATACCAATTTTGTATTGCCGTCCCGATCGATCTGTCTGCCGGTCCATTGGACTCCTTTGGAGCAGGCAGGTATCGGGAGATCATCGCCTTCTGCTTATCTTATACTCCTTGTTGAACTATGCCCGTCTTTAACCAGTCACGAAGCCGTATTATACGCCTGATATTCCTGATCGCTTTTTTTATTATAGCGGCCAGGCTATTTTACCTCCAGATCATTTCAAGCGAATTTGACAGGCTGGCAATGAACAATGCCGTTTTTCCAAAAATTATTTACCCGGAAAGAGGGATTATTTATGACCGAAAAGGAAAGGCGATTTTGAACAATACACGGATGTATGACCTGATGGTAACGCCGGCCGAGATAAAAAACCTTGACACCTTTGCCTTTTGCAGGTTAATGGAAATAGATACAGCTGAATTCAGATTCCGGATAAGAGAAGCCAGCTTTAAAAACTCCAGGGTACGGCCTTCAGTATTTCAAAGTATTCTTAAGCCTCAAATGCAGGCGAGGTTTGAAGAAAACAGCTGGAAGTTTCCCGGCTTTGCCCTGGTAGAACGACCTGTCCGGACATATCCTTATAATGCGGCCGCGCATATACTTGGGTATATCAATGAAGTAGATCCTGAAGATGTAGAGCGTTCAGGCAATTTTTACCGCCAGGGAGACTATATTGGTAAAAGTGGATTGGAATATACTTATGAAAAAGTGCTGATGGGTCAGCGGGGTGTGCAGTATATGATCAAAGACAACCTTAACCGGCTCGTAGGAAAATATAAAGAAGGTATTTTAGATACCTCCGCCGTGGCGGGCCGCGGTGTACGAACATACCTCGATATCGACCTGCAGCAATTAGCGGAAAAACTAATGAGCAATAAAGTGGGTGCCGTCGTTGCGATCGATCCTAAGACCGGCGGGATATTGGCGATGACTTCCGGACCTGACTTCAATCCAAATGAGTTGACCGGTCCTGATAAAAACAAAAACTATAGCCGAATGGTACTCGATGTTGCCGGACCTTTATTAAACAGGGCGATAAATGGAAGATATCCTCCGGGTTCAACCTATAAGCCGGTGGGTGCGTTGGTAGCCCTGGATGAAGGAGTAATCAATCCCTCCAGTGGCATTGGCTGTGCGGGTGCTTATTATGGTTGTAACCGACCGGTGAGATGTACAGAGAAATTTGGCGGACATGCCGCAAATCTTCGTTTGGCCATTGCCTGGTCATGCAATTCTTTTTTCAGCAATACATTCAGATTAACAGTAGACAATCCTAAATACAGGAACCCGCGAAAGGGACTTACGAGGTGGAAAGAATATATGAATGCATTTGATCTCGGTCGCCGAACCGGCATCGATCTTCCAAGTGAGAATGGAGGAAATGTTCCGGATACTGTGGCTTATGATAAAGAATACAGGGGTTCGTGGAACTCTTGCACGATGGTCACCATCGGGATCGGACAGGATAAATTACTCGTAACACCTCTGCAAATGGCCAATTCGATTTGTATTGTTGCCAACAGGGGATATTATTATACGCCGCATTTCGTGGAAAAAATCGATGGCGAAACAACGGAAGACACTTTGTTGAACAGGTTCAGGCAAAAACATGAAGTGTTGACGCATATATCTGACGAAGCTTATGATGCAGTTATCGGTGGTATGCAGGATGTAGTTGAACATGGTACTGCCAGGATTGCCCAGATTCCCGGCATTAATATCTGTGCGAAAACAGGAACAGCCGAGAATTATACTGTTGTAGATCATAAACGCCTCAAACTCCCGGACAATTCGATGTTTGTATGCTTTGCGCCCAGGGAAAATCCAAGGATCGCCATTGCAGTAGTGGTAGAGAACGCCGGATTCGGTGCTACCTGGGCGGGTCCCATTGCCCGGATATTAATGGAGAAATATTTGAATGATACGTTACAGACAAAAAGTAAAGATGACCTGGAAAGGATAGGGAACTCAAACTTAATGCCGGCATATTTGAAACGGGTGCAATACGTAGAAGACTCCACAAGGGCACGCAGGTGGTTTGAAAAAACAAATGATAGCGCCTATCTTAAAAAATATGAACAACCTGACCGAAGAATAGTCGAAAAATATCCTTTCGAAAAAAATAATCTTCCTCTGACTAAAGAGAAATCTGAAAGCGCAGCCATTCTTCGGGATGATAAGCAATTTCGCAAACCCTCTTTTCAACCTGTATCCTAGTGAACCAGCGAAACCCCGCTATATCAAGAGGAATTGACTGGAGTTTGATCTGGATATTCTTTGTGCTGGTCATTATTGGATTGCTGGCCATCTTCGGCGCCACCTACAAAGAAGATGATCCCATATTGCAAAGCTTCATCAATTTTAAAACGGACTACAGCAAACAGTTTTATTTTTTTGTTATCTCACTTATTCTTGGATTATTTATCCTTTTGACCGATAGTAAATTTTTTTCTGCGACTGCCAATATCTGGTATGCACTTGGAATATTCATGCTATTACTGGTTTTCCCTTTTCATTCTAATATAAAAGGAACGGAATCGATTATCAAACTGGGTGCTTTTAATTTTCAACCGGCAGAGTTTTGTAAAATATGTGTAGCACTGGCCCTGGCGAAATACCTGTCAAGAGCTGACACCGATTTTACCAGGACAAAATCACAACTGATTGCAGCGGCCATTGCTATATTCCCGGCGGTATTGACGATCATGCAAAAAGAAACCGGGTTGGCGCTTGTTTTTTGCGCCTTCTTTTTAGTAATGTACCGTGAAGGTCTGCCTTCCGCTGTTCTGGTCATTGGCTTTGCAACCGGCTCCCTGGTCGTAGCTACTTTATTAATTGAAAAAACCACCCTGTCGCTTATCTTAACGATTATTGCATTGCTGGTAGCTTACTTAATGCGGCGCCAGATAAAAAGAAGGATAACGGTACTCGTCAAAATAATATTCATTTGGGTAATAAGCGTAAGTATAATTCTTTTTGCTGTCCCCCTGGTTTTTAAATACGTGCTTAAATTATACCAGGTAGAACGTATTTACAGCACCATTGGAAGAGAGGTGCCTGCAGAGTATACAGCAGCACACAAGAAAGAACTGGTCAGCCAGGTCGGAAAGAAAAAGGACACCGATTACAACGTACGTCAATCCAAAATCGCAGTGGGAAGTGGTGGTTTCATTGGGAAAGGGCTGTTGAAAGGTACGCAGACCCGCTATGGTTTTGTTCCCGAGCAGCGAACGGATTTCATTTTTGATACGATCGCCGAAGGTTTCGGCTTTGCCGGATGTTTTGTTTTGCTTTGCATTTATCTTTTGCTATTGTTTCGGATCGTCACTATTTCTGAAAGGCAGCGAAGTGTCTTTAGCCGTTGCTATGGATATGGCGTTGCTGCAGTGTTCTTTTTTCATATTGTTATAAATGTGGCTATGGCGGTTGGACTGGCACCGGTAATTGGGATTCCGCTGCCATTCATAAGTTATGGAGGAACCTCGCTGTTAACATTCACTATTCTACTTTTCATTTTAGTGCGGCTTGATGCGGACCGGTCGATGGTACTAAGATGATTTTTGAAAGTTTTCCGGAAACTACCGGGCGAATTGAAAATTGTAATGCAACTTGCATCTCTGCCCTTATTTAAAGATTTCATTTTCAAAATGCGCATCATACCACTTTCCGAAGGTTCATTTACCATTGATAAGACTAAACTCTTTGTTCCCTTTGATGAAACTAAGGATGAACTACAGGAAAGATCAAAGGGAAGCTTGCTGGTCGAGATCCAGCCATTTGTGGTAGTTACTTCAAGAGATATTTTGTTATTAGATACAGGACTTGGTTTCTCGCAACATGGAAAAATGCAGATCCATCAAAACCTGTTCAATGCGGGTATTAATCCTTCCGATATAACAAAAGTCTTGCTTACGCATTTGCATAAAGATCACGCGGGAGGGGTATCAGAAGACAGCGATCATACCAAATTAAGTTTCCGGCAGGCTGCCTATTATTTGCAGGAAAGAGAATTGAATTTTGCCCTGGAAAAAGGAACGCCTTCATTTATACCTGAAGACTTCGGAGCACTCAGGGGTTCGCCAGCGGTAATTGTGCTGGACAAGGATTCGGGAACTATTGATGACTACATTTCATACAATGTTACAGAAGCTCATTCACCCTATCACCAGGTATTCTGGATTAAAGAAGATGATGAAATAGTTTTTTTTGGTGGCGATGATGCGCCGCAATTACAACAGATGAAACACCGGTTTGTTGCCAAATATGATTTCAATGGCAAAAAGGCAATGGAACTGAGAAGGACATGGTGGGAAAAAGGCAAAAAGGAAAACTGGAAGTTCTTGTTCTATCACGATATCAAAACTCCCGTTTACGTGAATGAAGCTTAAACTGTAGAAAGCAAGGCTTAGCCTGGGCGACAGCATTGTTTGATTCAATTAAGTTTCCGATTTTTCCCATTTATTTCTGTGTTCTTCCCATGGTTATGGTATTTGAGAACGCGATATTTGTAAGCAGATGTATACATTTTAACTCAAAGTCATATTTCGATACTTATCTGTATTCATGAGAATTGGATGGGAGTAATTTACCAAACAACTGGCAGGCTTGCTATTGGATTGAGTAAGCTTGATACACCGGAATGATCGCTTATTGCGGGGCAGAATTTTTGCAAAACGGTAGGTTGGAAGGTGGGGGAGGGAGGGCCCAGTGAGGGGCAAAAGATCAAACTTTGTAGTTGATTGGCCGATAAATCTGCATTAAACATCGATCGCATCGTGTATGAGTTTCTCCAAACCCATTTCATCTTGAAGACTTTGCCCCGAATAAATACTAACGTATAAAATCTACAACAAGTTTAAACTTCCTGCCAATGTCCGTACGATCAAAACCTGATTAATGTATTGAACCCATTCCGGTGTAAGCTATTTTAATACGTCGCCAAGCTTTGCCTCCAGGCCGGGCCCTTTTAAGCGTTCAGCTATTACAATTCCTTCCGGATCTACCAGAATATTATACGGAATACCTACCTGGCCAAAATCATACATCGGAACCACAATACTTTCCCATCCTTGCAGATCACTGACCTGTGTCCATGTGAGATTATCTTTTTTTATTGCATCCAGCCATTTGCCTTTATCGCCAGGATGATCAAGAGAAACACCCAGTATCTCAAAATTCTTATCCTTGAATTTATTAAAAGCTCTTACCACATTAGGATTCTCTGCGCGGCAGGGCATGCACCAGCTTGCCCAGAAGTCAACCAATACATATTGGCCCCTAAATGAACTCAATTTTATTTGCTTGCCATTTACATCCGGTAAAGAAAAATCCGGGGCAGCTTTACCCACCCACTTAGCTTTGTTCATTTCATTGTAATTGGCCCATTCGGCCTCTTTCAAGCTTCTTATGGTTAATAGCCCCTGGTGGCCGGGGAAACGGGCAATGCCATTGTTTAACAGTTTGAGCTCCTCTTCTATTCCGATGGGCTCAAGGCCAAATCCTCTTTGTTCCGCAGACCCCTGGTAATAGCCAAGCTCGAAAATATAAAGCGCCGCGATATCTGTTTTTGACAGACTGCTCAGTGTAAAAGTTTTGATCTTATCAGCAATATTCTTCCACTCCTGCCTTATTGACTCATACGCACTATCATGTACAGCTAATTTCCTTAGACTATCGCCCCGGACAGCCAAAGGGTATATTTCCTGCAGGTAGTTATTGAAAGCATACATGAAATCCTTCATTTGCTGGCTTGCCTGTGAACCCTTCACTTCATATGTATCTGCAAATTCATTGCTGCCGGCTCTTAATACCACATCCAGGGTCATTTTTGGTACGTCGTTGATCAGCGATGCAACAGGAAAGCTGCTCTTGTCCAATCGCAGATTATAAATCAGCGATTCTTTTGCATCAGCCTTCAATTTATATGAACCATCTTTTGCCAGGGCAAACGAATCTACTACGGTCGCCTGGTTACTCCCGGGTGGCACTTCTTCGAGATAAATCATCTTCGCAGTACTGTTTGTAATAGTCCCGCTTACTTCAAATAGTTTTTTTGATTCCGAACGGCCACAGGCAGCAAATACGGCAATAATGAAAACATAGATCCATTGCTTTACGCTAAATTGTTTCATTCTTTTTATTTAATTTATCTTATTCAGGTTTTTTAAGACTTCAGTTTCTTTAAGAGAATTTCATTGGTGATCTTTGGATCAGCCTGCCCTTTAGATTGTTTCATCACCTCTCCAATAAACAAAGACAACAGACCTTTCTTTCCTTTTTTGTATTCCATTACTTTATCCGCATATTTTTCCAATACCTTGTCGATGACCGGTTCAATAATAGCCGAATCTGATTGCTGTATAAGATCGTGTTGAAGGGCAATTTGCCCGGGGTCTGCCGAAGGTTGTTTTAATAGATGAGCAAATAATTTTGTTGACGCTGCTGTAAAACTGACCTTGTTGTCACTCACCAGCTTTATCAACCGCACCATTTGTTCGGGTGCTATGGGAAAATCATTGATCTCTTTATTGTTTTCATTCAGCCAGGACTTTACCGGTCCCAATAACCAATTTGCTGCCGCCTTACTCAATCCCTGCACTTCTCCAGTTTGAGGAGATGGGAGAAAGGAAATAATTTTTTCAAAATAATCAGAAAACTCTTTTTCTTCAGTCAGTACCTGCGCATCATATTCTGACAGCTGGTATTCTTTAACGTATTTGAAAATTCTCTCCTGTTGTAAGGCCGGGAGCGTTTTCCTGATTGTTTCAATAAAAACATCGTCTAACTGAAAAGGAGTAAGATCTGGATCAGCAAAATACCGGTAATCATCAGCGTCTTCTTTATCCCGGATGGAGAATGTCGTACCGCTGTTTGCATCAAAGCTCCTTGTTTGTTGTACGATGGTCTCTCCTTTTTCCAACAAATCAATTAACCGCTTTGATTCAAATTCGATAGCTCTTTTTACATTGCGGATAGAATTAAGGTTTTTGACTTCGACCTTAGTTCCCAGTTTGGTGTCGCCTTTGGGGCGAACAGAAATATTGGCATCACAACGCAAACTTCCTTCCTCCATATTGCCATCGCATATTTCAAGATAGCGGACCAATTTCCTTACCTCCGTTATAAAAGTAAATGCTTCATCGGCGCTCCTGATATCGGGTTCAGTAACTATTTCAAGCAAAGGGGTACCGGCACGGTTATAATCAATGCAACTATTATCCGGATCTACCTCATGCAGACTTTTGCCAGCATCTTCTTCCATGTGAATGCGGTTAAGACGGATGTTTCTTTCTCCTGATGCAGTTTTTATTTTGACAGCTCCTCCTTTGCAAATGGGAGTTGTATGTTGCGATATCTGGTAACCCTTGGGAAGGTCGGGATAAAAATAATTCTTGCGGGCAAAATAATTGTGCTTTTCAATTTCACATTGACAGGCCAGGCCAATCTTCACTGCGAACTCAATAGCTTTTTTGTTCATTTTTGGCAGGGTTCCGGGGTGACCCAATGTGATCGGGCTTATATGAGTATTGGGCTCAGCGCCGTAAGCCGTACTATCACCACAAAATAGCTTGCTTTTGGTCAGCAACTGTGCATGCACTTCGAGCCCTACCACTATTTCATATGCATTTAAATCACTCATGTTTCGGGCTTGCAAAAATAGTTCATTTTGAACCGCGGATTACGAGGATTAGACGGATTTCGCTGAAGATCGTATAGCTGAGGGTCGAACTGATTGTTATTTTTATGGGGATGAGAGATGACAGGTTTTCACATACTGTACTTTAAACCAACCTCCACATCCGTGAAATCCGTCTGATCCATGTCATCCGTGTTCCAAAAAAAGCCCCGACGTTACGGTCGGGGCGCTACATGCACACGAGATATATGTATTAAAGATCTGCCTTTTTTAGTTTGCGGGGTATCTTCACTTCAATATTCTGCGTCTTTCCGCTTCGGGTGAGCTTTATCATTACTGAAGGTTTGTCTTTACTTTCTTTGATGATCTTGGCTACTTCATCCGCGCTGTTTACAGCCTTACCCTCTACTTCAGTGATGATGTCATCTTCTTTAATGCCAGCTTTCTCTGCAATGCTTTCATCACCCACTTCGATAACTTTTACACCTTTGCCGTCATCCGTATCCTGAACAGATAAACCAAGCTTTGGACCACCGCCGGACCAACTATACGTGTAAGGCGCGGTACCGCCCCGCGGCAGGGCAATTTTTGGAGAATAATCAAAATCCATATCTCCAAAATCCATTTTAGGAGTTTTGGCAAAAACATTTACTCCTTTCCATTTCCCTAATACAGCGGTTACTTTTTGTTCTTTATCGTCTCTCAGGATAGTTATCGTCACTTTATCGCCGGGTTTGTGCGACCTGATAGCTTCAGTAAGAGCATCAGGATCTTCAATTTTTTTATCATCCACTTTTGTAATTATATCTCCCTGTTTCAATCCGGCCTTGGCGGCAGCGCTTTCTTTGGAGGTGATTTCCTGGATCTCTACTCCTTTATCAGCTTTGTCTGTCGTTACACCAAGCATAGCACGATTCGAATCTACATTGAAGAACGCAAAATTATCGTTACCATTGAAGCCCCACGAATTTTGACCATCTGCAAATGCCCAGTTGTCCCCGCCTTTACCACGACGCACCGTTACGTTATCTCCTTTATATTCATCAATAGGTTTACCGTTCACAGTAACCTTGTCACCATTCACTTCAACAACAATTTTTTCACTCTTATCGCCAGATCGTGTGATAATGATTTGCTGGGATTCTTTTTTTTCTTTGTTTTCTTTCTTTTCTTTCTCCTTGTCTTCTCTTTGCGCCAATAGGGCAACCGGTAACAGCAGCGCTGCAGCAAGAACGATCAGTAGTGGCTTGCTTAAATAATTTTTCATACAGTTTTAATTTTTATAATTTATCTACGTTGAATTTCGTAGTTCAAATATAATGACATTTTTTGGATTACGAAAAGTTTCGGAAATGTTAAATACAGGGATGGGCTAAATGGCCTTTTCAACTGATAGACGGATTAATAAACTCATACGTTTTGGCCCAGTGGCCATCCACCAGCTCCTCCCCTATGAAATGCATCCCGATTTTTTCCAAAACCCGCCATGAGCCTACGTTTTCGGGTACCGCTCGGCCGATGATTTTGCCGATATTAAGCTTTTCAAAACCGTGTTTCAGGCAAGCATAAGCAGCTTCCGTCGCATACCCTTTGCCCCAGGCAGATTTTCTAAAACGATACCCAAGATCAACCTCATGTCGTTCGGGCCGGTATTTTAGTCCGCACCACCCGATAAATTCCAGGTTATCCTTAATATGCGCTGCCCATCGTCCATGATTATATAAAGCATATTGGGGAAGAATGACTCTTTCTAATACTTCCCTGGCTTTCGCAAGATCTGTTATTGGATCATAAGTATACCGGGTAACATCTGAATCATTGTTCAAATCATATACTAACTGAACGTCATCGATAGTAAATGTCCGTAATAACAATCTGTCTGATTCAATGATGACATTCATGCAAGTAAATTAACGCACTAGTAGTTTTACTAAGCCTTCCGGCATTGCGGATAGGAAATAAATGTGGATTTTTGAGTAATACCCAACCACCACGTCCACCACTCATGGTCAATGCCCTGGCTATAATTTCTATTGTCATTTGCTTTCTTGCAATAGCAGTTGCCGTATGGTTCTTCCTCGAGACCAAAGGGCTGCCGTGGCCAAAGAAAAAACCGAAAAAAAGAACTACCGACCATAAAGGATATTATTGAAGCAGCGATCTTACTTTTTCAATTACCAAATTAAGATTAACCGGGTCCTGTCCACCTGCTGTCGCCAGAGTTTTCTGACCTCCTCCTCCTCCCTTTATCAATGGAGCAATATGTTCTTTGATAATCTTACCTGCATCCAGGTTTTTTGCAGTCACAACTGTTTCAGAAATACCTACTGCAACAAATGGTTTACCGCCGATATTAGCACATAGCACCGCTACATGATCCCGCAAATGATTTTTCAGATCGAAACATAATTTTTTTAATGCCTCCGGATTGCTTACTTCTACAATATCACCCACAAAGTTTACACTGTTGATGATCTCATCTTTTTGTAACAGGCCATTACGAATCGCTACTAGTTGCCGGGCTTCCAGGTGTTCAACACGTTTGGTCAGTTGCGCATTTTCTTCCTGCAGGTTGCTGATACTTTTGAGAACGTCTTTTGGATTTTTCAATGTCTCATGAATCTTATGAACCAGGGCGAACTGTTCATTTATATATTCTTCCGCCTGGCTGCCACAAATCGCTTCCACCCTGCGAACACCAGCTGCGACCGCTGATTCGCTGGTTATTTTTAATAAACCCAATTCGCCGGTTGCGCCCACATGGGTGCCGCCGCATAACTCAACTGAATAGTTCGGATCAATAATAACAACCCTGACGACATCTCCATATTTTTCTCCAAACAATGCCATTGCCCCAAGCTTTATAGCCTCGGCTTTGGGCATCTCTTTTATCACAACCGGAATATTCTCCCTGATCTTTTCATTGACCAGCGATTCTATCCTTGTCATTTCTTCGCCGGTTACTTTGGCAAAATGAGAAAAGTCGAACCGAAGGTGCTTATCGTTTACCAACGAACCTTTTTGTGCCACGTGAGTACCCAATACATTTCTTAACGCCGAGTGAAGAAGGTGCGTAGCCGAATGATGCAACATAATATTTTTCCTTCTGACTGCACCTACTTTTGCCATTACAGCACCATTAATCGTTTCGGGAAGCTTATCCGTGAAGTGAATAATAAGATCATTTTCTTTTTTTGTATCATTCACTTCAATACTTTCATTACCAAAAACCAACACACCGGTGTCTCCTACCTGGCCTCCGCTTTCAGCATAGAAAGGTGTTGCATCCAAAACGAATTGATAGGCTTCTTTGCCTTTTGATTTTGTCTTCCTGTATTTTAGAATATGCGCCTTTGCCTCCAGGGAGTCATATCCCACAAACTTATTATTGCCTCCTTTTAATACTACCCAATCTTCAGTATCAATGGCTGTAGCAGCACGGGAACGGTCTTTTTGTTTCTGCATCTCCGCCTCAAAACTCTTTTCATCAATTTCAAGTTTATTCTCTGCTGCAATCAACCTTGTCAAATCGACAGGGAAGCCATACGTATCGTATAATTCAAACGCCTCTTTACCTCCAACGGTGGTTGTCGCTGTTGAAGAAATGATTTCATCAATTCGCTTTAACCCTTTTTCGAGTGTACGCAGAAACGCTTCTTCCTCTTCCTTCACCACCTTACTTACAAAGTCGACTTGCTTGTGTAATTCAGGAAATACATTTGCAAATTGCTTTGCCAGTACGGGGACCACTAAATTCATCAATGGCTGTTTGTGGCCCAAATACGAGTAATAATAACGAACCGCCCGACGAAGAATGCGCCGAATAACATAACCGGCCCCGGTATTGGAAGGTAATTGCCCATCCGCTATGGTAAAACTGATAGCCCTCAGGTGGTCGGCGATAACCCTGAACGCCACGGCTGGTTTACTATCACCATAGTCATATTTCCTGCTGGTTATTTTTTCAATCTCATTGATTGTAGGGATGAAGATGTCCGTATCATAATTTGAATTCTTTCTTTGTAACATTCTCGTCAATCTTTCCAGGCCCATCCCTGTATCTACATGTTTAGCGGGCAATGGCTCAAGGGTCCCGTCCTTCAATCGGTTGAACTGTATAAACACATTGTTCCAGATCTCAATCACCTGCTCATGATCTTTATTGACCAGTGTTTTGCCATCTACTTTCTTTCTTTCTTCATCGCTTCTGTTATCAACTGTTATCTCCGTACAGGGACCGCAAGGACCGGTATCACCCATTTCCCAGAAATTATCTCTCTTATTACCGTTCAATATTCGTTCCTCTGGTATCCACTTCTTCCATTCATTATATGCTTCTACATCTCTGGGTAGTCTTTCTTTTTCATCCCCTTCGAAAATGGTGACATATAACCTTTCAGGATCCAGTCCATAAATTTTAGTCAAGAGTTCCCAGCTCCATTCAATAGCCTCCTTTTTGAAATACCCGCCGGCCGGACGTGCAGGATCACCAAAACTCCAGTTGCCAAGCATTTCAAACATCGTGTGATGATAAGTATCTACTCCTACTTCCTCGAGATCATTATGCTTGCCACTGACCCTTAAACATTTTTGTGTATCAGCTATCCGGGGATGAGGTGCCTTCTTATTTCCGAGAAAATAATCTTTGAACTGGTTCATGCCGGCATTGGTGAACATCAGGGTCGGATCATTTTTTACAACAATAGGTGCTGATGGAACTATCTCGTGACCCTTCGACCGGAAGAAATCGAAGAACTTTTGTCGTATGTCGGCGCTGCTCATCATAGTGAGTGGTGAGGGGTGAGGGGTGAGTGAGGAGTCGATAGTCGGGAGTCGGGAGTCGGGAGGACAACGGAAATTGATAGCAGTTCGGTCGTCGGTAGTCTGTTTATTGTGTTGTAATCCATGTACTTTACAGAATAATTGGGTTGATTTTTGCTGATTCCCGGCTTATATTTGTCAATACCTGCAGCCCCGTTTATAGTGGCGCAAAGGTAAAGATTCAGCCTTATTTGTACTCTTAGAAGATGATCCAATTGCTGCTTTGGCTATGAAAAAGATCAAATATTATTATAATACCAACACGCTTCGATACGAAAAGCTGGAGACCCCCCTTCGTGTTAGGGTTCTGCGCATTTTTGGTTTCATAGCTGCTGCTTTCGTTACCGCCGTATTTATTTCGTTTATCGCATTCAAATTTGTCGGTTCTCCAAATGAAAAACTACTGGGCATCGAAAACGAAAGACTGAAGGATAAATACCGCGAAATGAATGAAACGGTAAAGGACCTCCAGAAACAAATGAAGGAATTGGAGAACAGGGACAATACTGTCTACCGTTCTGTTTTTGAAGCCAGTCCGATCCCTGACAGTGCCAGAGCGAAAGCACTGCAGGAACGTATAGAAATTGAGACGATCCAAAACATGAATGACCGTGAATTATTGTTGTCCATTGTGAACACATTAAATAATCTCAGCAGCCGTGTGAAAACGCAAACTGCTTCTTATAATGAAATTGACAAGCTGGTAAGTAATAAGGAACTGTTGTTATCTCACACGCCCGCTATTCAGCCCGTCAGCAATAAAGACCTCAACAGGCTGGCCTCGGGATTTGGTTATCGCATTGACCCGATCTATAAAACAGTAAAGATGCATGCAGGACTTGATTTTGCTGCACCGCAGGGCACGCCTATCTATGCCACTGCTGACGGTAGAGTGACCACCAGCGGGAATACCGCCAATGGGTACGGCAATCATGTTGTCGTTAATCATGGATATGGTTATGAAACTTTATATGGTCACATGGTAAGAGTAAAATCAAAACCCGGGGAGAATGTGAAACGTGGCGAAGTGATAGGATGGGTGGGAAGTACCGGCAAATCCACCGGGCCTCATTGTCATTATGAAGTTCATAAGAATGGGCAAAGAATAAATCCTGTTTATTTCTTTTATAATGACCTGTCGCCGGACCAATTTGACAGGTTGTTGAAGCAAGCTGCTGCTTCTAATCAGAGCCTGGATTAGAATTCGCGTAGAAAGAGGGCATGCCCTGTCTCTACTTTTCCACACAGATGTATAACTACAAACTGCTGCAAATTGCATTCGTATCTTTATGGAATATATGAACAAAACCCTTACACAAATAACTTTTGAATTTGCTGCGATGGAAGAAAAAGAAATTATGTCTGCCGATACGGCTGTTATGGAAGAAAAGGTCCGGGAAACAATATCTCCTGCCATAATTAACAAGAAGACCGGCTCCCAACGGGGGCGTAAGTCATTAAAGGATATTAACCTGGCATCAGACCTGATTAATATTCCTGATGATGAGGAGCTGTTTAAAAAACAATACTATTCAATTGGCGAGGTGGCAACGATGTTCAGGGAAAATCAATCGTTGATACGTTACTGGGAAACCGAGTTTGATATTCTTCAACCAAGAAAGAACCGAAAAGGTGATCGATTCTTCCGCCCTGTCGATATAAAGAACCTGGTGATGATCTATGATCTGCTGCGCCGGCGCAAGTTTACTATCGAAGGGGCCAAAGATTATCTGAAAAAGAATAAGAATGCGGAAGCAAAATTTGCGATGATACAATCGCTGGAAAGGATCAAAGGGTTTTTTTTGGAGCTGAAAGCTTCGTTGTAAACGCATCTGTGAACCCATCAGGCCACTACCTCACCCTACCTCTCCATAAATGGAGAGGGGCACCCTACCTCTCCATAAATGGATAAGGGCACCCTACTTCTCAATAAAATGGAGAAGGGCACCCTACCTCTCAATAAAATGGAGAAGGGCAACCTACCTCTCCGTAAATGGAGAGGGGCACCCTACCTCTCAATAAATGGAGAGGGGGCTATGCAACTTTAACACCGGTCTCTTCATCTTTTGATCGCTTGCTTTTATTTTTACCTTTTACTTTTCAATCATGAGGAAATCTTTATTTACAATTATTGCAGGGGTGGCATTACACGTAGCCGGGTTTGGCCAGAACCAATTCCAGGTACTAACCGAAAGACCAAATGAAAAGAGCTACAAAGGAATCATTTCAAGAGAGATATTAATGGCTGATAGCTCTTTCAAGTGGATGAATTACGCCCGGAATTTTGCTGGCGATAAAAATGCTGTGGAAGGCCTTAAGAAAAATAAAGACAGCATTCAATTGCTGGTGTTTATGGGCACCTGGTGTGAAGATTCCCAGGATATCATTCCTAAGTTTTATTCGTTGACAGATGCCGCCGGTTTTTCGCAGGATAAAATAACCCTGATTGGAGTAGATAGAAAAAAGACAACACTGAGTCATTTGACAGAAGCATTAGGAATAGTCAACGTGCCCACAATCATGGTAATGAAAAATGGCAAAGAAGTGGGTCGTGTTGTGGAATATGGTAAGCAAGGAATGTTTGACCGGGAACTGGGAGAGATTATCAATTCGGTTGGTTCTGTTTCTCATTAAATGTGCCTTCAATACGAATACCGGTTCTTGCGCCGGCAATTTCTATATTCAATTCTTCCATTAGTTTTAATACCTGCAGGTTGATCTCGTCCTTTACGGCCAGAAAATCACGATTTATCAACGCGTTGGTAAAGTAATCTACGTTTACCAGGAAGGCATTGTGAGTGATGTCATTCATATTGACCGTAAAGCTGACCACTTCACTATGAAGAAGTATTTTCTTAATTCCGGCGACCAATCTTTCCAGGTCAGAAGAAGAAGTTGACAAAGCTACCTGCAATCTTAATTCTCCTTTTAATTGGGTTCGTAATGATAAATTATCAAGGAAGCTGTCCACCATTTGTTTGTTGGGAACGGTGATGTAGGTTTTTTGTTCTGTCCGTATCCTTGTACTTCTCAGTCCGATCTTTTCTACGTTTCCTGTCACATTCTGCACTTTTACGAGATCGCCCAGTGTAAAAGGCCGGTCAAAAAAGATTATAAACGATGCTATCAGGTTTTCCAGGCTTTCCCGCAAAGCCAATGCTACTGCAGCACCGACTATGCTTAACCCGGTCAGCATATTACCGATATTGAAATGGAAGGCAAATTTCAGTATCATCAGTATACCGATGACAACAATGATCACTTTAAAAAAGTCGCGGAAGAAAACAACCAGCTGGTTATCGGTTTGATCAGGGGTAAGGTTTGCCTTTTTCTCGAGTATGGATGAAACAAAATCGATCGTACGCAGCAACAGCCATATGAAAGAGACGATGAGAATGATGGTGCCGGCACAATGTATTATCCTCTTGATGCTGTAATCATATACCTCATAATTCCACTCAACGGGAAACTTCAGCGTATGCAACGCAACAATAGAAATAAATATCAGGAGGAACAATC
This sequence comes from Chitinophagaceae bacterium, assembly GCA_025450235.1. Taxonomy (GTDB): domain Bacteria; phylum Bacteroidota; class Bacteroidia; order Chitinophagales; family Chitinophagaceae; genus VBAT01. The sequence continues at coordinate 19,982 of JANWHX010000004.1, forward strand.
CAAGGGGCTGGGCCACCAGGCTCTTAAAAGATTGTTTATCTAAATTTTTCCATATCCTGGTTACACCCCGGAATAACAGCCCGGCAAAGTAGCGTGAAATATATCGTTTGAACAGGAGTACAAACAGGATTATACCTAAAACGATAAGATAGTCTCTGACAGGGTTGCTTAACCAGATCTTGTCCAGGAATTCATTCATGCCCCAGGCCGTTTAAGCTGTAAAAATATCGAAAGTTTAACGTTGCCTTATTGAAAATCGAAAATATCGACCCTGTCTTTTCGCAGAGCATATAGCCTTGTAGATGTAAAATTAAAAGCAAGTGCATGCAATATTTCGGCGGGAAGCTTCCAGTCGTCTAAAAGGAACGTTTTAATGTGGTAACGGTACAGTCTCCCGTTGCCCGACCCAAATATATATTTTCCTGTCACTTTAAAATTCTGCCAGCGGCTGATCTGGATCTTATTTTTCAATGCGCCATAATAATCGAATGCATAAACGGCCAGGGATGAATCGTAGAGATAAACAAACTTGTCTTCATCAAAGATCCTTTGTGGTAAAGGAGCGGGATCAAATATTTGCCTGAAGTCGTTCGTTTCCTGCAACAATGTCCCGTCTTCATCAATCTTCTTTAGTTTATTTTCGACTTCATCATATACCCATATTTTATTATCATAAGATTGGCCGATCGCTCTTACCTGGAGCATATTGTGTTTGCGAAGATCGATTGTATTACGAATACTCAGAAAACGGTCGAGAATAACTATGGTAGCAAAATCCTTGTAGTATAATAACACCTTAAGCGGGTTGGAAACATCGATGAGTGTAGCCTGCCCGAATTTTTTTACATCATTAAATACCGCAACGGAATCACCGTTCGCGTTTAGCTTCTTTACCTGGTTACTGCTGCTTAGCAAATAGATGTTGTCAAGATTATCGACAGTGAACGCGACTATATCTCCCCGGATGGTCCGGAGCCATTTGAAGGATGTATCTGTCTGGGCATGAGACCATGCAGCGACAAAAAAAACAGATAACGATATTATTAATTTTTTACTCATTTAGTTCCGGATAATTTCTTCATTGGCTTTATAACGCTTTAGTTCCATCGAATCGCCGTCAAAAACAGCATAAGTATAGAAACGGATCCAATCGCCCAGGTTAATATACCGGCTGACCTTAGCCCCAGTCCCGGAAGAGAGACGAAAATCTATGGCCAGGTGTCTATGTCCAAACACGAAAAAATCAAAATTTTCTGTTTTTAGTACTTCTTTGCAGTAAACGATCAGCCATTCTTTGTCCTCGCCCAGGAAGGTTTCTTCGGAAAACCCTGTTTTAATCCGGCTGCGGCGGCTCATATAATTGGCAATACCCATACCGGCTTTTGGTGGTAATATTCCAAACAGCCATTGGCAAACGGGGTTGCGGAAAACTTTCTTTAGCCGTTTATATCCATGATCTCCCGGGCCCAGGCCATCACCGTGGCCGATAAGGAACCTTTTTCCGTAGCGCTCGAATTCTTTTGGCTGAAAATAAACAGGGATATTAAGCTCTTTCAACAAATAGTCGTTCATCCACATATCATGGTTACCCACAAAAAAATGTATGACAATACCCGCATCGGTCAATTCGGCCAGCTTACCCAATAATCTCACAAAACCCTTGGGAACAACTTTTCGGTACTCATACCAGAAATCAAACATATCGCCGACAATGAAAATTTCGCCTGCGTCCTTTTTAATAGATTCCAAAAAATCAACAATTATTTTTTCCCTTTGCAGGCTGCTTGCATAGTCAGGAGCGCCGAGATGGAAGTCGGAAAGGAAATAGATTTTTTTATTGGAAGACAAAGTCATTCAGGAATTGGTTCTCACGATATGTTCTTACAGTTTGCATTATCGCATTTAAGATTATTTCTTTTTTTCAAGATACTCCATCAAATCGCCTGAAACAATTACTGGTCTTCCACTCACTTCTCCATTATACCAATATATCCACGCAGGAATTATTCCGTCATTAATGAAGGCATCGGTCACTTCACGGCGGTATAATTGTACCTCGTCTGACTCTACATTCACGCCTTCATAATCGTCCAGTTGGCCAATTGCCCAGGAAAATTCGGATTCATCCTGTATTTTGTATAACTCTCCAATAATATAGCTGTCATCAATTGCGGGCACACCACCCGGGTAGCTGCCCATATCATAGAGTTTGCCTTTCACCCTGGCATTCCCGACAAGCGCAAAAAAACGGCTGATATATTCGTACACAGGACTGCGAAATCCGCTGCGAAGTGAGCCGTAGACAAACAAATGAAAAATAGACTGGCCTGACATACTGTAAAGATATGCCATCTGACTTATTCGGTCTGGAACAGGGTTATGACTCAACCAGGAACAGGTAAACTTCTTTAGGCCCATGCACACCTACCACCAATGTTTTTTCGATGTCAGCTGTCCGGCTGGGACCAGTAGCAAAAGTTATCAATGAAGGAAGTTTGTTCCCATATTTTTCTTTGATACCCTGCAAGGCGTCTCTGGGATCGTACACCAACTGGTGAGTGTAAGCAATGCAAATATGAACAGGAGCATAAACACTAACATTTCTCCCGCTCTGCTGGGCCGCGCTCATCACAATTGAACCTGTTCTTGCTACCAGGTATTCGCAGCCGGTGATCGAGACGTCACAATTTGCGAGATCTGATTTTACAAGTCGGTCAGAAAGCTGCTCGGCAAAGGCTCCAATTAAGTTGTCCTCTACGCAATACACTTTATTCCAATCCTGCTTTCGGATAAGGCTGTTGAGCTGAAAAGCAAGCTCCTGTTGGTTAATGCAAAAAACAAATCTGCCCTGCAGGTTTGAGAATTGTTCAGCAAATTCAACCTCCGCTTCCTGCTGCAATGGCTGATAGACTGAATCTGTTCCTTCACTCTTCGGAAAAGGAAGAGGCGTTGATTGACTCAACGCCTTACGAATTTTTTTTAAAATATTTTCTTTTGACGTAGATACGTTCATATTTGCACGATGACGTTTTAAACCTTCAACCTTCAAACCTTAACCTTAACCTTAACCTTAACCTTAACCTCCAACCTTAAACCTTCAACCTATTTACGGTAAAGCTTTATTTGTAATATCGCTATCATAAGGAGGAACGCCGGCTGATATTTCACCTGGGGTCGGTTTGACTTCTTCTTCCAGCCTTTTCTTTTCGTCGTACGGGCGCCTGCCAATCAACGTTTCCACATCACTTTGAAACAAGACTTCTTTTTCCAATAATGCTTCTGCAAGTTTTTCTACCTGCTGTCTTTTCTCTATCAATAGCCGTTTTGTTTTAACATAAGCCGAATCAATCAGTTTCCTTACTTCTTCATCGATCATTCGCGAGGTCTCTTCCGAATATGGCTTCGTAAACGTGTTTTCCTGCTGTGGATCATAAAAGCTGATATTACCCACTTTATCATTCATCCCATACACGCTTACCATGGCGTATGCGATACGTGTTATCTGCTGCAAGTCGTTTTGTGCCCCGGTAGATATCTTTTCAAAGAAAATATCTTCACTCGCCCTTCCGCCAAGTGTCATGCAAATCTGATCGATCAATTGATCGGTGTTGTATAGGTATTGTTCTTTTGGTGTGTATTGAGCATAACCAAGGGCAGCTGTACCCCTCGGAACGATAGTTACTTTCAAAAGTGGATAGGCATGTTCGAGATACCATCCGCAAATGGCATGTCCGGCTTCATGATAAGCAATGATCTTCTTTTCCTCGGGAGAAATGATTTTATTCTTTTTTTCCAATCCACCGATCACCCTGTCCACCGCATCCTGGAAATCTTCCATCTCTACCGCATCTTTCCCTTTACGGGCAGCAATCAATGCCGCTTCATTACATACATTAGCAATATCAGCGCCGGCAAATCCGGGAGTTTGTTCAGCGAGCTTATGAATATCTAAAGTCTTTGAAATCTTGATCGGTTTTAAATGCACTTTAAAAATGGCCTCACGTCCAACGAGGTCCGGTTTATCAATCGATATTTGCCTGTCGAAGCGACCCGGGCGCAACAATGCACTGTCTAATACATCCGGCCGGTTAGTTGCAGCCAGTACTATTATGCCTGTATCAGTGCCGAAACCATCCATCTCAACGAGCAGCTGATTCAATGTGCTTTCTCTTTCATCATTACTCATCATCACATTTTTACCTCTTGCCCGGCCAATTGCGTCTATCTCATCAATAAAGATTATACATGGAGCTTTTTCCCTGGCCTGCTTGAACAAATCACGGACGCGGCTGGCTCCAACCCCTACAAACATTTCAACAAAGTCAGAACCGCTCAGGCTAAAGAACGGAACCTGCGCTTCGCCCGCCATCGCTTTTGCCAACAAAGTTTTACCTGTACCGGGAGGGCCAACCAGCAATGCCCCTTTTGGAATTTTTCCTCCGAGAGCTGTATATTTTTTAGGATTCCGTAAGAAGTCAACAATTTCCATCACCTCAACCTTTGCTTCATCCAGCCCGGCCACATCTGCAAAAGTGATATTCACTTTCGTTCCTTTATCAAACAAGGTAGCTTTTGACTTTCCAATATTGAAGATACCGCCGGGACCACCTCCGCCTCCTGCACCACCACCCATCTTCCTCATAAGCAATATCCAAAGGCCAACAAAAAGCAGAATTGGCAATAAGAAAGATAAAGATTTGCTAAACCAGTCGCTTTCCGGATCTACTGTGTAAGGAACTACCTGCGATGGATTAGCCTTGAAATATTCATCCATTTCTTTTTGAAAGGTCTCAGCACCGGTGATCTTAAATGAGAAATGAGGACCGTCCTCGCTGAATTTACCTGTGATATTTTTATTGAGCTGGTCGCGGTATTTTGAAATACTTGTTTTTTTAAGATAGACTTTTACGGTCTTGCGGTTATCAACGATCACATATTTTTCAATATCCCCCTCCGTCATCATTTTCTTAAAAGTAAGCGTGTTGGTATTTGCCGTATTGGTAGAAAAGGGATTAAGAAGCTGAAACCCGATGAGTACGGCAAAAATGATAGCATATATCCAGTAAATGCTGAACCGGGGCCCCTTCCTGGGCGGTTGGTTAGGGTCATCATCTTTCGGACGGTTACCGCTAAATCTAGGCAAGTTGTTCTTATCGTTCTTATATTGGTCTTGTGACATATTAT
>JANWHX010000005.1 GCA_025450235.1 Chitinophagaceae bacterium
AATTTCAGGAAAGGTTTATCATAAAAAGCAACGGCATCAATTTCATTGATGCTCCTTCCTGCAAACTCAAGACAAAAACGAATGGCATTAACGGGGAAAGATTCGTCATGCTTTTTCCGGGAAAATCTTTCTTCCTGCGCGGCGGCAATGATTTCTCCGTCTTCAATAATAGCGGCCGCCGAATCATGATAAAATGCGGATATCCCGAGTATGATCATAATAAAATTTACCCGGCACAAAATAAAACATTTAATGCGTCAAATCGCAAATGCCTGGTCATTCAGACCAAAGTACAATTCCGAACAATGTTTGTTGACCCATGACCCATGAAATACACCGGTTTTGCAAAATGTATCTATTGGATTCTTTATATTAGCTGACAAATAGCTTTAATAAAATTTACCTGTAGCCCGCCAGGAACCTTCAATATTTTTTAATTCTTATACATGCTTTTGTTGTTCCTGCTGCATATTGTAATAACGCTCTTATGTCTTTCAGCGGGGTTCCTTTCTTATCATTTTTCTCTAAGATCCAAAAACGCCAACATTCAATATCGGCCGGTAACTTTCTATTTGATAACAGGGCTTATTGCCCTGACACTTGTTTCCCAGGTAATGGTCCTTTTTTTTCCGCTTGACGGATATTGCCTATTAGGCATATCACTATTGATCATTCTGCTTCTTTACGTTTCAAGAAAAAGGTTTACCGCATTTGTAGCCCATATTTTCAATGCATTAAAAAAACAGGGCTCATTGGGCCTTGCTATGATCTTCGTTCTCTGGATTATGGTTTTAGTTTTGAATGCCGGTCCTACGATGATGGACGATACAGAGAGCTATCATATTCAGATGATAAAATGGGCAGATGAATATGGCACTGTTCCGGGAATAGTTAACCTGCATGAAAGGTTTGGCTTTAATTCGTCATGGTTCATTTCAATAAGCTTTTTTATCCCGGACACTCACCAGCTTAATTTCTACACTTTACTTAATGGCGTCATTTCATTCTGGTTTTGCAGTTTCCTGGCGGGACAGTTAAGCCATTTGCTTGCCAGGAAGGAAAGCAAATCAATTTCTTCCCTGGATCTCGCTGTCATCCTTGTCCTGTTCTTCTGCTTGTTTGGATGGCCAATGATCAGGGGAAATAGCATGACGGCAAACTATGATTTCATAACCACATTCATTGTTTCGGTTCTTTTTATAAAACTATTGCAAAAAGGAAAAGAAACAACTAACAATCCATTTAGAACAGAATGGATAATCTGGCCTGTTTACCTTTTCACTGTACGCATTGTCAACTATCCATTGTTGTTGTTGAGCCTGTATGGATTTTATTTTCTATTGAAGAGCAGGCAATGGCGGCATGTTACACTATTAGCCGGTATTGCATTATGCCTGGTATTGCCCTTTATCGCAAGGAATATTATGGTCTCCGGCTACCCGTTTTACCCTTCTGCTGCTTTCAATATTTTTAATGTTGACTGGAAAGCGGACACCAGAATAATGCATGGATTGGTGGATTATATTCAATATTATAACCGGGTAAACGAAATGTTTATACCGATAGAAGAAACCGCTAAATTACGTTTTCCAGATTGGGTTGTTGAGTGGTTTCGATATATGTTTATGTATGATAAGCCTCTTGTAGTAACCGGTTTAGCCGGCTTTCTACTAAGCCTGGTTTTTATTAAAAAGTTCGTCCGGATATTCAGCTTGCCTCTTCGCTTTTTTGTGATCATTCTTGGCATGCAACTGTTATCCTGGTTTTTCATTGCGCCTGACCCCCGCTTTGCTTACGGCTGCTTACTCTGTGGAGTAATGCTTGTGCCCATTTTACTGTTGAATAAAAGAACAATAATCATAAACGGCAAGATTCTTTATTTCGTATGTATCTGCCTGCTCACGGCTATTCTTGTGTATGTCGCATTGAAACCAGGGAGAAATAAGGAGTATCAGAATTTCCTGGTGCCCTATCGCCTGCCGCAGCCGCCTGTCAGCGAAATTATTATTGACAACATCAGATTAAATGTTCCCGAAAGAGTTCTCGGCAACTGGAACCCGAGGTGTTATGCTACTGATTTGCCCTGCTTATATATAATCGATCCGAGACTTCGCGCAAGAGGCAGCAATATCCGTGATGGTTTTCGTTTAGATAAATAATATTGCTTTCATATCTTCGCTTCATAACTTTCCCGTTTGGAAAAACTAAGCGTTATTATTCCCTGTTATAATGAAGAAAACTTTGTCAGTAGGGTTATTGAAAAAGTGTTAAAGACGCTCGCCGGTTTACACATAGAAAACGAGATTATCGTCGTAGATGATGGGTCAACTGATAGTACTCCTGCTATTTTGGAATCTCTACGAACTTTGCACAATAATATCATTTTTTGCAGGCATGAAAAAAACGCAGGTAAAGGCGCCTGCGTTAAAACAGGTTTAAGCAAAGCAAGCGGAACAATTGTAGTGATACAGGATGCTGACCTGGAATATGATCCAAATGACTACGTAAAATTATTACAACCAATACTGGATGGTCATGCTGATGTTGTGTATGGCTCCAGGTTTGCAGGAAGCGGCCCTCATCGTGTCTTATTTTATTTTCATACAATAGGCAATAAATTTTTGACCAGGCTGAGTAATCTCTTTACGCAACTTAACCTGACCGATATGGAAACGGGTTATAAAATGTTCAGGACTGAAGTATTGCGTCAAATCACTCTGAAGGAAAAAAGATTTGGCTTTGAACCTGAGGTAACAGCCAAAATCAGCCGTATCAAAAAAATAAGAATATATGAAACAGGGATAGCCTACTACGGGCGAACTTATAATGATGGCAAAAAAATAAATTGGAAGGATGGGTTTAAGGCTATTTACTGCATCCTAAAGTACAACTTGTTTTCACGTAAATGACTAATCATGCTCATTACGCTGCTGGCGTGGGTCTTCATTACTTTACTGTGCTGGGCGTGGGGAGTTCTGCTATTGCAACAATTAAAATTCGTTTTGAGGGATGTTGAGTTTCCTTTGCCGCATTTCAGTATAATTTGCATGACAGGCCTGGCATTCGTTACTGTCGTCGCCGGTATTCTCTCATTGTTTTTTGCCCTGGGTAACTGGATCATGCATGCTGTCGTTATCATTCCCTGTCTCCTTATTTTTTTTCAAAAGCCAGCATCAGGATTCTTTACACAATTCCGGGCCCAGTTTAAAGGATTGCATCCCGCCATGATATTCATCCTCATCGCGTCACTGGCACTTGTGTTAATGATGTGTACCTGGACAATTAATCATCCGGATACTTTAACCTACCATGCCCAAACGATTCAATGGATCGAAAAATACAAGGCGGTTCCCGGTCTTGCTCACCTGCATGCCCGCTATGGCTACCAGGGCCTTTGGTTCGTGACGGAAGCATTTTTCAATTTCAGATTTGCCGGAATTAGTACGTTAACGCTTATAAATTCGCTTGTCGTCGTTTGGTACCTGCTTTTTATCATTCAAAAAATCAATAGGTACTTTATTGATGGCGAATGGATCACTGCTTTGTCCTGGCTGTTATTATTTGCACTCAGCTGTTGGAGCTATACCCAGGCCCGGTTGACAATCACCTCGGCCAGTCCTGATTTTATTACTGTCCTCTGGTTATGGATGGTCTTTTATTTATTCATAAAAAAAGAAGCCAGCCGTTCGCCGGTTCATTGGTTATTGATAACCTTATTGAGCATTTTTGCAATCACCTTAAAGTTATCAGCGGTTCCTGTTGTCATACTTTCGGTTTATTCAGCCATTCAGCTTTGGAGGTTGAAAAAAACAAAAGCTCTGTTCGTTTCATTCCTACTGGCGCTGGTGATCCTCTGCCCATTCCTGGCCAGAAATATTATTACGACAGGTTATCTGGTTTTTCCTTCGCCTTATCCTGATGTTATCAATGTTGACTGGAAGCTGGACAAAAGACAGACTAAATTCGAAAAAAATTATATTACTGCATTTGCGAGGGCACCGGTGGAATATGATGAAACCGAAGTAAAGTCAGCAATTGCTATGTCTCCGAATGAATGGCTGCCCGGCTGGTGGAGAAATCAAAGCATTGCTGATAAGATGATTCTTATTTTATTGCTGCTATCGTTCCCGGTAGCTTTTCTAAACTTACGTGCACTGATACGATGGCCGGGGCAAATGAAAATAGCCCTGCTTACAGCGTTGGCCGGTATGATCTTCTGGTTCCTCCAGGCTCCGGATCCGCGGTTTGGATTTGGATTTATATTAGCATTTGTAGCAATGACCGGGATATTGGTTTTGTTAAATCTGCCCGCAACAGGAGCTATTTTTAAAAAGCTGACATTAATATTAGCCCTGTTATCCGGGATCACAATTTGCAGCTATGCTATTTACCGTTCGATCTATTTCTTCTCTCCCCGGCAATTAATCAAACCGCTGGGCATTGAAGACACTCCGTATTCATCATTTAATTGCGACAAGATCAGGTTCCACAAGCCAAAAGAGAACGAACCTTGCGGTGATCAGCCGGTTCCATGCGTGACAACAGATAGCTGTAACTATTTTAAATTAAGAGGAAGTAAACTAAGTGATGGCTTCCGGGCCAAATAAATGACCTGTTTTATTTATAAAGGATAATGCGGAAATAAAACAAAAAGCGGCGTTAACAAAACGCCGCTTCTATTATAAATAAATTGGTGATCATCGTGCTATCTCATGAGGTACATCTTACCGTAGCCCTTGTTAAAGTACTTATCTGTCTCGTCGTCCGGGGCTTTGTATTTGTCAAGCGCTTTCCCGTGCTGGTTAGTGATTACCCGGTATAGGTAAATCCCATTAGCGAGTTTCTGACCATATTGATCGGTTCCATCCCATTTAAATTCGGTTATGTTCCTTCCTATACGCAAAGTACCGAGCTCATCTTTCGTTATATCCCTAACTATTTTGCCGGTGATCGTCATTATTTGTATCCTTATATTCTGCGGTACTTCGCTTCCCGTTATGGTAAAGACAAATGCCGTTGACGTCGTGAAAGGGTTTGGATAATTGAGCATATTTGAGATCATCGGCTTATTGATCACCTGGAAACCTACCCTGTATTCAATATTACCGGCGCTGTTGTTACTTCGGTCTTTACCCGACACTATCAATTCATAATCGCCATCTTCTGTGAAATATGGCTTGAAATTGATGGTTGCGGTGTTCTCTGTGACCGGCGGCTGACCTGCCGACGTGAACTTCAGCGTATCATTATCAAAGGTGAAACTGCGAATCGAACCATCGGGATATTTGACTTTAAGTGTAATAACACTCGTGTCATCGAGGACGGCCCATTTTGCGTCGTCTTTCAGCTTAACGAGAATATCCGGCTTGGACGAAACGATATCGCGATTAAGGATGTGAAGTCCATCAAAAGTTACATCCAGCAACGGATGCAGGCTGTCGGGTTTCACATACAGGTCGCGGAACGCAAAATTGTTGAACAAGTGCTGCTCGGGCTGGTCATTATCCGGGTTAAAGTTTACAAATAGCGTGTTATGACCGGAAAGATTAGTTGTACTGATCGGCACGTTTATGTGCACGGTATCATTCGGTGCCAGTTTCTTCAAACGGACAGCAGTAGTAGTCGAGGAATTATTCTTATCGGTAATGGAGAACTTAACCAATACGCTGTCAAAGTCGACATTACTTATATTCTTGAAAGCTACTCCAAAGCTGGCCGGCTCTCCTACTTCCACCTGATCTTTTGAAGTAAAATACAAGTTAGGGGCAATGGCACCTTCCGGTACGGGTATATAAGTTAATCGCCAGTAACGCAATTGATAAGGAGTTAACTTAACCGTATCCAGGTTCCGCATTTTTAATTTAACATAGCGATATTGACTGGCATCTATAGAAGAAATGTCATAATCCTGGTTAGATAAAGTTAATCCGCTGAAAAGTTCCGTTTCTGTACCGTTACTCGTTACACCGATTACGGATACGGTTGGCATATCACCCGGTACCGGATCAGTGCTTCCTCTCCATTTCAATTGCTTCCAACCTTTGGCCGGACCAAATAGCGGAGACGTAATAAAACCAATAGTATCAGGAGATGGACAATTAATATCCATTAGGACACCATCATAGGCGTCGACGCTAAATGCAGACCGTGGAGCAAATACACTTTGACCATTCTTCTTAAAGGCAAATATTAAGGCGCGGGGTGAGCTAAAATCATCAATGTTTGTAAAACCCTGATTTAGTAATTTGTGATAAAGAGAGTTGCCGGCACCCCAGTAATTTTCATCAGTTTTCCAGACCGATGGATAAATGTTGCCTGCATTATTATAATCTGCATTGTTTCGTACTATAACCAGATAACCATCCGGGATAGAATCAATAAAATTCATCGCCTTATGTCTCCATGCGGTATCACTGTGGCGGAACTGGAAATTGTATACCCGGTCAGAGCCACAAGGAGCTGCACTCTGGTAGCGGCCTACCGGGGATCCATACGGAACATTGAACCATGGCCTGAACGTTACCGGATCAATCACATTAAATACAAGCTCATTGGTGTTGCAGCCCGGACCAATAAAACCTTCTACGTCATTTATTGTACCTGTATAGTAAGCTCCCTGCGGTGAAGTTGTCGGATATACACCGTTTCGCAAGAAGACATTATTTCCTCTATCGCCAAATTTCCACTGCCGGGTTAAGGAATCCAGGGCAATTCTCTCCATACCGGACTTTAAATGCTGGTACAGATGAGACTGGTTAAAACCTGCTTCAGAACCGGCGAGATAAATAAAGGAAGATTTATTCCAGATAAGTGACCCTGCCGGAGCATTTGGCGCCACTCTCCAGTAATAAACGGTGCTGTCGGTAAATGTTATTCCCGGGGTAAATTCAAAAACACCGCCTGTTGACGTAACCGTACGGACAACCTTGAGGGAAGAATTAAATAATTCGGTCGTATCTATCTCCAATACATAGTCTCTAGATACCGCAAATGCGTTGGCAGAGGAAACGACCAATTTAATGTTTTGCTGTCCCACAATAGAATAATTGTATGGGAAGATCGGCCTTGCCTCATCTTCAAAAATATAGACATCTTTTGTAACGGTATTGTTTGTCTCATATAATTCCGGTACCAGGTTATCCGGATCAAGCGTTATTGTAATTTGATTTAATCCTTTATCCCTTGTTCCAACGATATGCAGGTTATAGGTTATCGAATCCATATATTGAACGCCGCGCACTTTATCCCGTTGGATTGAGCTCGTACCATCCGGGTACGTACGTTTCATTTCCACGATAATACTATCAGCCGGAGCCTTTCCAATATTCATAAAGCCGGCTTTTACCTGGAATGTGCTGTCAGCAACTGATATAAAGGAAGGAGACACTTTTACAAGGGGATCCTCAATTACATAATCGGGTTTTGCAAAACCATATAATTTCAAAGCCGGATCGCCATGAAGTGAGAACTGCTCACACTGGAACCTGGCATAGAAGTCATTTTCAGTCGTTATATTGAAAACCTGGGCGATAGTCTCGTCCATTTGTTCACCAATCGTATGGCCATACTTGGTTCTCGAAACCGCCGTATAGAATTGAGTGTTGTAAATGTCGAGATAATGCACAATACCAAGATGCGTACTGGCAATGAAAGCCACCGATCCTCTCTCAGGAGCGAGAACATAACGTTCTGAAAGTGTTTCTTTCGTTGTGAAGCGGGCAATGTTGAAGTTGAAAAAATTACCTGCATTACATCCCATTACAACAAAGACCGGGTATTTGCCGGCGTTGCTATAGTTTAAAGGATTATCCAGGTTAAATTCAAGCGTAGTTGCAGAAGAGTGCCCAAAATAAGTTAACATCCCGAGCCCGCTATTCATCAGGTTCGTTAGCCTTTCACTGCTTAATTGCTGAACAGCGTCGGCAGAATTCTTTGTGAATAGATGAACTTTCCCGCCGAAAAGGGTATCGGTAATTATGGTTGAATGTGCATTCAGGGCTGTTTCCAAAATCGCATTTGTATTATCATCGCTGGCGCCCGTAACATGGACGATATTCTTCATCCAGGATTTGTCGATAATATATGGAGACGATGACGCTTGTGCTTGTTCATATTGCTGTACTTTATGCAGATAGATAGCCACCTCGTCGCCATTGATCGCCGAAATTCTGCCGATAGGCGTAAGAGGCATAGAACTGCCCGCCACTGCACTCAAACTATTATCCGATGCCGGGTAACCAAAAGTTGGCACCAGGTCGAGTTTTTCCATGTTTGGGTTGTTTTCATTAAACCGGTACTGGTTATACACAACTCCTTTTCCCAATATCAAAACGCTTTTAAGGGGTGCGCTATAATTTGCTCTTGCCCATCTTAAGAAATTCCGTATTGATAATGGATTTTTCTTGATTCCCCATCCGAATTGATCAATCAGCTCATCGATCATATAGACTTTCGCGTTATATCCACCGCCTTGAGACGAGCTGCGATAATTTTTATAATCGTTAACGGGGTTTGTACCATTTGGGCCAGTTGTTAAAGTTGGATGGGTAATGATGAGATAATCGCCCTGGTTTGCCGACAGTCCATAGTCGACAAAATTGCGCTGCTGG
>JANWHX010000006.1 GCA_025450235.1 Chitinophagaceae bacterium
AGTTCTGGATTATAATGTAAAGCTGTTCTCATTTTTTGCCGATCCAAATAAAGATGGAAAGTTTGATGATGGGGCGGATGGGTTCCGGCTTGATCATGCAATGGATCACCTGGACAATAAACCCACGCTGACCAATCTTTTCAATGAGTTTTGGTCTCCGTTAGTGCAAAGGGTTAAAAAGGTGAATCCAAACATCACATTCGTGGCTGAACAGGCTGACTGGAGAGATTATGGTTTCGATTATTTTGAAAAAGCAGGCGTGGACAGGATGTTCGGGTTTGGATTGCAACAGGCAATCCTGTCATTTAATAAGCAACAGCTGATCAATAAAGCAGACACGATTCTCAGGATGACCCCAAAAGGGAAACAGCAAATAATTTTTATTGAAAACCATGATATAGATCGTTCGGCCAGTTCATTGGGTCAGGATCCCGCCAGGATGAGAGTGGCAGCTGCCCTCTCTTTGTTGATCGGGGGTGTACCATCTATCTATTATGGACAGGAGATAGGAATGTTTGGCAAAGGAGGTTTTGGGATTTATGGAATGACGGATGGAAATGATATCCCAAGACGGGAAGCATTTGAATGGTTCAGGTCGGGCGATGGAAAAGGAATGGCGCTTTGGTACAAGAATACGGGTGCCTGGTGGGTTAAGACAAACGTAAAACCAAACGATGGCGTGTCACTGGAAGAAGAGGAAGGGAATAATGCGTCAATACTTAATTTCTATAAAAACATCATAAAACTCCGGCAAAACAATTCAGCACTTTCTTCGGGCAGCTACACAACGGCCGGTAACAATAATGACCATGTTTTTAGTTTTATAAGAGAAAATGGGGCTAATAAAGTATTGGTTGCCGTGAACCTTTCAGCTCAAAATCAAAAAACATCACTTTCCTTACCCGCATCAAATTATTCTCTTCTTTATGGAAAGGCTCCGATCAGTCAAAACAGTTTTGAGCTGGGACCATTTGAAATAGCGGTGTGGTCAATGAAGTAATGATGAAAATCACTCCGAGACAAAGGAGTTCTAAAGAAAAGGAACAGAATAAAAAAGTCTGTCTTTGTTTAGACAGCATTTGTTGCGCAACTAGTCTATTCGTTACAATATATTGATCGTAAAATAGTCAGGCCTTAGTTCATCATGCTTTTCATTCATAAAATTGGATCAATGAAAAAGATATTCTCAACCGTTGTCACTGTTATCCTGGCAAGCACTTCCATACAGGCGCAAAAGAATGCATGTGCGCAGGGAATAACTCTAAGTCAAAATTATTCAAAAGCCACACAGTTACAATCTATCATGGATAGTGGAACTGTCAAAGGCATCCCGGGTATATCGTTAGCATTATACTCGCCGACTGAAGGATGGTGGGCGGGAGTCTCCGGTTATTCAAAACTGGAATCAAAGAAACCGATGAATATTTGTACCCTTCAGTATTTGCAAAGCGTCGCAAAAACCTATATGGCTGTCGCTATTCTTCAACTATATGAAGAACGAAAGATTCAATTGCATCTATCGATCACAAAATACCTTCCTGTGAAATATATCCGTTTTATCAAAAACGCGGACAAGATCACTGTCAGGATGCTGTTAAATCATACCTCGGGAATTCCTGAATACAATTCTCATCCAAAATACACTGCTTATGTCATATTGAACCCGACTAAAATTTATAAACCTGAAAATGCATTGGAGCTTTTGAAGAATGAAGAGTCCCTGTTTCCTCCCGGTACTAAGTATCGGTACACGAATACCAATTTTCTCTTACTGGCTATGATCGCTGATTTTATAACAGGCGATCATGGCAGATATATACGGCAAAAAATATTTCAGCCATTGCAGTTAACGAATAGCTATTATGATCCCTCCAGGTATAATATAAAATATCCGGGTCTAACCGATTCATACTGGGATATTATTAATGAAGAGAGGCCAGCCAATATCTCACCAATGCAACAGGCAAACGTTGCGCCATTGAAAGGAGATGACGGTGTGGTAGCTACACCCATTGATGCCGTGAAATTTCTGAGAGGATTGATGGAAGGGAAATTATTGAAAGATTCTTCGATGAAAATGATGCAGGAATGGGTCACTAATGATGCGGGCAGACCCGTGTACGGTCTCGGTTTGATTAATTTTGACCTGGGTGGAATTGCCGCATATGGTCATGGCGGTGGTGGATTAGGCGCGGGCTGCGTGCTTATCTATGTGCCTTCAAAGAAATTGTATTTGTTTCTTGCCGTTAATCTCGGTGTATTGATTGAAGGTCCATTAGTGAAAAGAGTTGACGATATGAAAAATCAGATTTTAGCTGCATTATTATTATAACTCTTACTTTGTTCTAAAGTTTTAATACGATGAAGAGCAAGATTGCCTTATTTGTATTCTTTTGCTGCAATGTTGCTTCTGGTGTCGCCCAGGAAAGCAAACCAGCATTTAAAGTGGTTGCCTTTTATACAGCAAAAAATGACCTGGCCCATATAAGTTTTGTGCACGAAGCCAATACCTGGTTTGAAAAAATGGGGGCAAAACATCATTTCAATTATGATTCGACAAACAACTGGAATAACCTGAATGCAGACTTTCTTTCAAAATACAACGTAGTTATTTTCCTGGATACCCGGCCTGACTCATTGGATCAGCGTATCGCCTTTCAGCAATACATGGAAACTGGCGGAGCATGGATGGGTTTTCATTTTGCAGGCTTTGCTTTAACGCCATCTGCCTTTCCGCAAAACTGGGATTGGTATCATAACCAATTTTTAGGATCGGGAGAATATCTTAGCAACACATGGCGACCAACATCAGCAATTCTAAGAGTGGAAGACAGAAGGCATCCTTCAACAAAAGATATTCCTTTGACTTTTAGGACCTCCCCCAGTGAATGGTACCGTTGGAAAAATGACCTGCGAAAAAATCCGGATATCAATATTGTTTTAGCCATTGACTCAACCAGCTTTCCTCTTGGCACCGGTCCCAAGCTACATGAGATATGGCATTCCGGATATTACCCCGTAGCGTGGACCAACAAAAAATACAGGATGATCTACTTTAACATGGGCCACAATGATATTGACTATGAAAACAAAACAAATAAAGAACTTTCATTCACATTTGGGAATGAGATAGAGGACAGGCTAATCGTTAATGCCCTATTATGGCTTGGTACAAAAAACAACAAATAAAAAACCGGGAGCTGTATCCTCCCGGCTTCGCTCCTTTTCCTGTGCGTAAGACAATTAAGTTTGCCCGCACAGAGTGAAAAAGAGAAAAAGAGAAAAAGAAAAAGGCAGATTGGCTGCTGACCCGAAACCTCTTTGGGCTCTTTTCCTCTGCGCGAGACAATTAAGTTTGCTCGCACGGAGTGAAAAAGAGAAAAATAGAAAGGGAGATTGGCTGCAGACCCGAAACCTCTTTGGGCTCTTTTCCTCTGCGCGAGACAATTAAGTTTGCTCGCACGGAGTGAAAAAGAGAAAAAGAAAAAGGCAGATTGGCTGCTGACCCGAAACCTCTTTGGGCTCTTTTCCTCTGCGCGAGACAATTAAGTTTGCTCGCGCGGAGTAAAACGCCTCTATCAACCTGAACGTGTATTAAAGATTCTCGATGATTCCGGCAATACCCTGACCACCTCCCACGCATGCCGTCACCATACCATATTTCTTTTTAAGCCGCTTCATGTCATTTAGTACCTGGATGGTTAGTTTGCAGCCGGTACAACCAAGTGGATGACCCAATGCAATAGCTCCCCCGTTGATATTTACTTTGGATGGATCAAGTTTTGCTTCACGTATCACAGCCAGCGCCTGCGAAGCAAATGCCTCATTCAATTCAATCAGGTCAATATCATTCAGACTCATATTTACCTGCTTCAAGGCCTTCGGGATTGCCGCCACCGGGCCAATTCCCATGATGCGGGGATGCACCCCGGCGGAAGCACAAGCCACTAATCTGCCAATTGGCTTCAATCCTAATTCATTCATCATCTTTTCGCCCATGACTATGACAAATGCAGCGCCATCAGACGTCTGGGAGGAATTGCCTGCGGTCACCACACCATTGGCGGCAAAGGCAGGTCTTAATTTTGCCAATACTTCAACCGAGGTATCGGCTCTTGGACCCTCATCCGTATCCACAGTGTAATTTCGTTTTTGTTTCTTTCCTTTTTCGTCAACATAAACTTCCTCAACATTTATAGGAAGAATGCCTGGTTTGAAAAAACCATTTTTAATTGCATTGATGGCTTTTTGATGAGAATGAAATGAAAATTCGTCCTGGTCTGCGCGGCTAACTTGATATTCTTTCGCCACGGCTTCCGCGGTCAAACCCATACTTAAGTAGTAATCAGGTTCGTCCTTTGCAATCGAATAAGCGGGAACAGTTTTCCATCCTGCGGTTGGTACAAGACTCATGCTTTCGGTACCACCGGCGACAATACAATCAGCCATACCCATTCTTATTTTCGCGGTGGCCATGGAGATCGTTTCGAGGCCGGACGCACAATACCGGTTCACCGTTACACCCGGAATATCAAAACCCAGCGCCCTGGCGGAAATTATCCTTCCAAATTGCAAGCCTTGCTCGGCTTCAGGCACGGCATTACCAACGATCACATCGTCTACTCTCTTCGGTTCAAGTTGCGGAACAGATGCCATTAATCCTTTAATGACATCTACAGCCAGGTCGTCGGGACGATAAAAACGAAAGCCCCCTCGCTTCGCTTTCCCTACGGCTGTCCTGTATCCAGCTATTATATATGCTTCCTGCATAATGTAAGTTTAGATGTTGATACTATAACAAAAATCATCTCTTGAAGTTCATTTAACTTCGCTGCCAATGTACAAGATAATTCGCAAAATCCTGTTTCTTTTCCCGGCTGAATGGGTGCATTATTTTTCCATGAATTGCCTCAGGATTATATGTGCTATTCCCTTCCTGAAACTACTGCTTAAAAAAATATATGCTTTTCACGACTCACGACTGACGACCCAGGTGGCAAATTTGCGATTCAAAAACCCGGTCGGCCTGGGAGCTGGTTTTGATAAAAATGCAAAATACCTGCCGGAACTCGAAACATTGGGTTTCGGATTTGTAGAAATTGGTACCGTGACTCCATTGCCACAGCAAGGAAATGAAAAACCAAGACTATTCCGTTTGCCAAACGATAAGGCGCTCATCAATCGGATGGGGTTTAATAATGATGGTGTGAAGGCCGTTGCGGAACGACTAAAAAAATGGAAGGAACGACAGTCGGGTGACTCCCGGCTCATCATCGGTGGGAACATTGGCAAAAACAAATCAACTCCGAATGAAGAAGCCTGGAAAGATTATGAAATTTGTTTTAAAGAACTACATCCTTATGTCGATTACTTTGTTGTAAATGTAAGTTCACCCAATACACCTGGCCTGAGAGAATTGCAGGAAAAAGAACCGCTGAGAAAAATTTTACGGCACCTGCAAATGATCAACAATGGAAAGGCAGTATCAAAACCGATATGGCTGAAGATAGCCCCGGACCTAAGCGACGAACAAATTGATGACGTGGTTGACCTGGCACTAGAAATTAAACTGGATGGGCTTGTTGCCACCAACACAACCATCAATCGCGAGGGTCTCCTAACTCCCGGGTCCCGCCTGACGGCTATCGGCGCAGGAGGTTTAAGCGGAATGCCATTGAAATATAAGAGCACTTGGATCCTAAAACATATTTTTGAAAAATCAAATGGCGCGATTCCTGTCATGGCAAGTGGAGGTATATTTAATGGGGGCGACGCGCATGAAAAATTGGAAGCCGGCGCTTCATTGGTACAGGTTTGGACAGGATTTATTTATGAAGGACCGGGGATTGTGAAAAGAATATGTAAGGAAATTGCAGAAGCAATGAGAAACGGGCAACACTAGTATTCAATACTAATATAGAATGGAACATCTTTTTACCAGCGAGAGCATTATCAGTTTTGTTATCCTGGTCGTTTTAGAAGTAGTCCTGGGAATTGACAACGTGATCTTCGTCAGTATCATTATGAACAGGTTGTCGCCTAAAGATGAAAAAAGGGCAAGACGATTTTGGATGATCACCGGCATTATTTCACGCAGCTTATTGCTGATGGGACTTGGGTGGCTGCTTTCCCGAAAAGGAAAGGCCGTTTTCACAATAGCTGATAAAGGATTTGATCTGGCGAGCATCGTGATGCTGCTCGGAGGTTTATTCCTGATTTATAAATCTGTAAAAGAAATTCATGCCAAGCTCGAGGGAGAAGATCCAAATGTGCTGACGCGTGCCACAGACATTAGCTTTGGCCAGGCCTTGACACAAATCGTGATAATAGATGCGGTTTTTTCATTTGATAGTATCATTACTGCCGGGGGTACCGCCAAATATGTGGAGATTATGATCGCCGCCGTTGTCATTGCCATGACTATTATGTTTTTATTTAGTCCCAAGATTTCTTCTTTTATTCATAAACATCCCACACTGAAGATGCTTGCTCTTTCTTTTCTTGTAATGATCGGGTTAAGTCTCGTTATTGAAGGATGGGATGCTGAACAAGCAGAGAAATTGCATTTGAAGAATTACATCTACTTCGGAATGGCCTTTTCATTCGGGGTAGAAATGCTGAATATGGTCATGAGAAAAAGAAATGCGAATCGTCGCAAGGTGGAGTTGAATGAACCGCAATTGAATAGAGATGAAAATCAGAGTGACCAGGCAAGGTGATTCTTTTAGTTCAATTGTCTGAAGATCAATCATCGCATTAAAGCAGCTGCTACTACCCCCGCCGTTTCTGTTCTCAATCTTGTATCACCAAGGGATACAGGAATAAAATTAAATTGAGATCCCATGCTAATTTCTCTTTCCGAAAAATCACCTTCAGGACCTATCAGTATTATTTGTGAACGAAGCGACCTGTCAAGCAGTTCATTGAGCCGGTGCTTTTCATGGTCTGCGCAATGAGCAATAAATTTTTGAGCAATACCAGCGATCTCCTCCTGCCGGAACAAAAGATCATATGCAACAGGCTCATGCAATACCGGCAACAAGGTCTGCTGTGACTGCAGCATCGCACTGATACAAATTCCTTTCATCCGGTCAATGCGAAATTTTTCCCTTACCGTCCTTTCACATAGCAAAGGAATAATTTCATTGATCCCTATCTCCGTTGCCTTCTCCAGGAACCATTCAAAGCGGCTGGAGTTTTTTATTAATGAAATGGCGATACTGATCTTTCGGGGTGCCGGTGGCTGATAACTGGTTTCTATTACCTGGACTGCGCAATGTTTTTTATGACAATCAAGTATGACCGCCGTAAGCAAATTACCTTTCCCGTCTGTCAATTGAAGCCGCTCTCCCGTCTTCATACGTAATACCTGCACAATATGATAAGAGGTATCTTCATCCAATTCCACTTCTTTTTGAGACAGATCATATTGTTGGATATAAAAATAAGACAGTGACATAGCGAATAATGACGAATAAAATTAAGCCAAATAAAAAGTCCCGCATACAGCAGGACCCTTTATTGTCGAAGGTTGAGGGAAACGTAGTTTATCCGAATGGATCTTCGGAATCATTTGCTTCCAGATCATTCATTTTACTTCCGGTTTGAATAAATAATTTTTCACCGCCACCGCTGTCTTCTACAGGCCGCCAGCCGCCTGCGGGTAACCCAATACCACTGTATGGATCTTCATCCCAGTTCACGAACTTCTGAATGTGCAATAAAGCTTTCAACCGGATAGTTTCCAGCTTACCATTACGGTGTTTGGCGATCTTAATTTCCGTAAGACCTTTTATGTTTTCACCGCTTTCATTCGTATTTATATCATAGTACTCCGGGCGATACAGAAACATAACCAGATCAGCATCCTGTTCGATGGCTCCCGATTCACGAAGATCACTCAACTGCGGTATGCGGCTTCCTTCCTTGGTACCCCGTTTTTCTACTTCACGACTTAGCTGGGAAAGGGCGATGATGGGTACACTTAATTCCTTTGACAATGCTTTCAGGTTCCTCGAAATATTACTGATTTCCTGTTCGCGGTTTGAATTGCGGTTCTCGCCCGTGCCGCTCATCAGTTGCAAATAGTCAATAATTATAAGGCCGATATTGTGCTTATTCTTTAAGCGGCGGCATTTAGCTCTTAATTCAAAAATGTTCAATGCCGGTGTATCATCAATGTACAAAGGAGCCTGTGCCAAACGCTGGATACCTCTTGTATACAATTGCTTCATTTCATGCTCTTCTAATTTACCCCTTGCGATTTTTTCAAGCCATACTTCACTTTCAGCAGCAAGGATACGTTGCACCAGCTGGCCAGCACTCATTTCCAAAGAGAATAATGCAACCGGCGTGGGTTTCCCGGGATGCATCACCGCATTGCGCGCAAGGTTCAATGCAAAAGCTGTTTTACCCACAGCAGGACGGGCCGCAAGAATGATCAGGTCCGTATTCTGCCAACCATAGGTGACATAATCCAAAGCAGCATATCCGCTTGGCACCCCGGTGATATCTTCATTCTTATGACGGAGATCTTCGATGCGCTGGATCGTCTTTACCAACACTGAATCGATAGTATCAAAATTCCGGCGAAGGTGGTTGTTGGTGATCTCAAACAACTTGCTTTCTGCATCGTCGAGCAGATCAAACACATCAGTTGAATCCTCATACGCATCGCCAATTATTTCCCCGCTGATGCGTATCAATTCACGTTGGATAAATTTTTGTAAAATAATTCTGGCGTGTGCTTCTATATGGGCTGACGAAACAACGGCATTCGTGAGCTTTGTTACATAATAGGGACCACCTACCATTTCCAGTTCTTCCTTGCTGCGCAACTCCTCAGCCACCGTCAAAATATCGATCGGCTGGCTCTTATTAGTCAGGCTTTGCATAGCGCTGAAGATGCGCTGGTGCGCCTCTACATAAAAACACTCGGGTTTAAGGATCTCGATAACAGCATCAAAAGCATTTTTCTCCAGCATGATCGCCCCTAGCACAGCTTCTTCAAGGTCTTTGGCCTGCGGTGGCACCTTGCCAAACACCATCGTCCCAAGGTCAAGTGAAGATCTTCTTTTCTGTTTCCGGTCTTTGTTTAAATTAGTCAAGTCCATCGTTCGTCGTTCGGTAGTAGCGATAAAAAGTTAAACCATTAGTTATTCACCAATGACCTCATGGGCTAGTTCCGTCTTGATTTTAGAAATTAATTCTTCGATGTTAAAGGAATGTTCCCGTCAGTCAGTACGGCGAAATAAAATGCAAATGATGGTTTTAAAAAATTTTTCTTTCTGCACCTTTTTTCACCAAATGATTGTCCGGTTATCCACATACGGATTTCTAAATCTGTTCCCATAGCTTTATTAACTTACTCCACGGGGCCACAATCAATTTACTGAAAAATCACCCGGCACCCCGGCTAAAGATTGGCACAGATGTGGGAAAACTTATATTGTTGAATTTTCGACCAACCTATATCCTTCAAACAGAGTTTACTATACTAAACGGAAAAATCCCTGCACAATAAACAGGTAGTAGCCGGAGTTATAGAGGGAGTTCTTTTCGGCTTAAACCAATAGCTGCTACGGATAGGATCATTCATTATTAAAACAATTGATCATGGAGAAATTGAAAAAAAGCAGCCACCTGAACCCTGTGATTTCACAGCCACAGAACAACAGCACTCACTGGATCGGCCATCTTCATTCCGATCCGACTGACCATTTTGCCGGCCAAACTTTTGCGTGTCCCAGCGAAGGACAATTAGACAATATTCAATTGTACACGACGGCAGTACAGAATGGCGGTGAAGTCGTAATGACATTGCATGAGTTCGATCCCCGTACAAGGAAATGGGGACCTTCCATTGGAAGTTCTACCCTGGAAGTGCAAAAAGGCGATAATGCTAAATGGCTCCGTTTCGGTCTGCCCCCGGTGTATTTGCAAAAAGACGTCACGTATGGTTTTCGCGTGAAGACAAATAATGCCATGGTAGGCCTTGGCGAAGCAGCAACAGGAACCAAACAACCTTTTACATTTGGCCACGAGTGGAGCGGAGATTCTACCAACCAGGGAGGATACTATTATTCATATTTCAGCCTTGCTTTCAAGGTTGAATTGAGTACAAATAATTAAGTGCTATGAAGAACGAAAGAAGGCTCTGTTCCGAATCAACCGGGACAGGGCTTTTATTTTTTTAAAAATATTTTCTTATCCCTTGTTGTTTCATTGCTTATTTTTAAATTGCTGATAACTTTTTAACCTGATCAAGACACTCCCCTGTTTAAGATTTCTGATTAGTATTACTTCATTTTATTATTAGTGCCGCAGGCTTTTGGCGTACCCGGAAAACACGGTGTGAGAAATGGTGTAAAAACTATTGAAACTGTCTTCCTGTTTGACAATCTTTGAAAAAGTAATTTAAGACGTAAAGGAAAAGACCGGTCAACTCCTTAAACCTTAATAAAACCCCGTTAGATGGCATCATTACGACAAGCCTTCCATTCGCAGTCAGACAGGATGAAGGCGGAAATCAGGACTACTTTAACCCCAATAGGATACATTTAAAATCTGCAAAATGCGATTAAGTAAAAATAATATACTCCAAATTAGAGGTTATTGTAAAAAAATGTTGACCAAATGGCGGGAAAAATATTCATCAAACATTGTTGGTGTTCACTTTGGTTTTAAAAATAAAGGGAATGTAAAGACAAAAAAATATGCTGTTGTTTTTCATGTTCAGCAAAAATTAGGTATTCCAATCAGTAAAGTACCTTCAAAGATCACAATTGCAGTCAGCGGCCACAGGATTCATGTTCCTACTGATATCATAGAAACTGGTATTACTAAACTGCGGAATGTTATGATGGGCGATAAGGCTCAAAGCCTGAGTGATCCCGACGAATTTGGCACGGCAGGCCTTTTTCTTACCATAAACGGCGAACTTTATGTATGCTCCAATATGCATGTGTTAGGGCCGCAACATATCGCTGACAGATCTTATTCCTGTTCTATCTCCCATCAATTCAGGTCCGACGTTGTTTGCTTTAACGATTCAGATTCAGTTAGGGCATTTCTTGAAAAGGCTGTATTTAATGAGACCGATCTGGCTGTTGCCAGATTCAAGTTCCCTGAAAAAGTGACAAACAGGATCAGAAAAATGGGACAGCCAACCGGTTTCCTTGAAGATGACCAGCTACGTGAAGGAATGAATGTTCAAATGTTTGGTGCAAAATCCGGTAATGTGGTTTTTGGTAAAATTGAAGCATTGGGTGTTTCAAGAATTGTCAGGTATGATAGCATAAGGGTTACCATGACTGATTTAATTGCGACCAGCCTTCCCGTGCTGAGTGGCGATTCAGGAAGTGTAGTGGTAACCGAATTTCTGGAAGTAGTGGGAATTTTAGTGAGTAGTGATGAACAATTTGCCTATGTCATTCCATGGAGCAGCATCAAGAAATTTATTGGAAATATTTAAAATAAAATTTTATGAAATTCCCACTACTGGCTACTTTATTACTGACGACCACAGTAATAAATGCACAAAAATTTGAACTACAATATGGAACGGAAAATGACAGGAAAACTGAAAGTGACCTTGCCAACAATCAAAAAATCTCCGTTTCAGAGAGGCCCCAATTCCTTCAATTAAAGGTTGATGCCCCGGGGGTCACGTATGTGCTGTTTCTGGGAGATGCCCCAGTAGGTATTGAATTTCCTGGCGACAATAAACCTCATGTATTCAATACCAGTAGCCTGGAATTTAATGACAAAGGTGAGGTCGTATTGCAAATTACTAATAAGACAGACCAGAGACTTGTGCGTAGTTTCTTGTTTTTTAATGCGAATACTAATGGAAATGGCAGGATAATTCCAGCAAGAGATACTACATCCAGGAAATACATTTCTCTTCAAAGATTTTTGGAAACATTAGACTTCAAATTCGAATCTAAACGATATGGTCTTATCGTGATTTCGGGTAACACACTTTATAAAGGAGACCAATATGTCCATATTTTTCTTGATCAGTATGGCAATTCGATTTATGGTACATTGCCACAGGGTATTGCTGACAGGCAGTATGTTGTACACGTACTATATCTTTCGGGTATTACCTCAAATCAGGTGATATTTGATGTTAAGAAAACTAAAGGATCCTTTAATCCAGCCTTAAACTTTTTGAACAGCGATATCAGCGAGACCATTGCCAGGTCCGCAAAAGATGTGAAGTATTCATGGATTCATGCCGAATATCTTTTGGGTATATCTACCACTGATGTTGAATTTGACCTCACTAAAACAACAGTGATTTCCCAGGACGACCCTTATGATTATAAAAATGAAAAGGTCGGAACGTATAATATAAAGATGACGCCTACTTATCATGGTTCATTCAATGTCGGTTTTGTAAACAGCCATCTGGAAAATCCTACGTTTGAATTAGTAGAAAATCCAGCTAATTCTTCGCAAAAAGTTGTGAAGCAAACAGGAACGGGCAACAGAGGTGTCGTCACCGTGATGGCAACCATTTATACTTCTCCGGTAATCCTGATTGAAAAATTGTTTAATAAAGAAATACCCTGGAATAAAACATACGGCAGGAATTTTCTGGATGATCATCGCTTTTTTGAACGAATTTATCCTGCAATCGGAGTAGGTTTTGTGGATAATACTCTTGAAAATATCTTTTACGGTGCAAACTGGGAGCTATTTAGGGGTGCAGGTTTTTTCTTTGGAGCGCATTGGGGAAAAGTTTCGACGTTCAGAACTGACGGGAACTTCGAATTTGAAAATACCCCGATTACCCAGGCCGAGTTTGATCTTCGAAAAAATGAAAAATGGAAAACAAAATTCGCGATTGGATTTAATATAGATCCGTTCATTGTATCCAAACTCTTAAGTGGTGGACTAAAATAACAGGCCGGTCGTTATCCCAAAGATCAAATTTTCCAACCCGGCCATCTGCCCTGGCGACTGTTCGTTGAATCGTTACTACAAATTGTAAGAACTCAGCCTGTTTGACAACTAAGAATTGTTGAGAATCATTTTATTCTTGATTTTACAAATGAAAACAACCAAACCACTAGAGCCCATCCCGCAACTATAAACTTTAACCATGCGATCCAACTGGTGCTGATGTATGATCCATCACTCAAATGATTCATATCGTACAACAGAAGAATATTTTCGACAACGTCCAGCAAACCCGTCAGAACCGCAAAGAAAAAATTGGCGCGTAACAATGCATTCAGGACAATAGAAGGTTCGTTTCTCACCTGCCTGTTGGAAAGCGTGATGATAACGGCTACATAAAAAAAGATAAACGCAAAATCAACACAGGTGAGCCTGCGCGCCACACGTAGTAACCCGGCTTCATGCCATGAACTGAGTATTGCCTTTCCCTTTACTGAATCGGCAAATTCAAGGGAAAGTATCC
>JANWHX010000007.1 GCA_025450235.1 Chitinophagaceae bacterium
CCGTTGATCTTTGTTATAACTGTTCCGCGTCTTAAGACCGAATCTCTGCGGTTAAGATTAACAGCTATTGCCATAGTGTCTTCATCCAAAGGATCGTTCCCTTGCCAGAATTTCATGCTTAAGGGAAATATTCGCCAGATGGCAACTGTGTCCTGGTATTTTGAATAAGCCTTAGAAGCCCTCACCGAAGTATGCCCGCAATTGACCTTCGATGTCACGTAGCTCAATAACTTTCTGAATTCTGGTTCGGTCATCGAATCTTTCAAATGTTGCCTTCCCCAATTGAAATAGTAATCCATGCTGTCCTTGCTGGTGTACCAGTATAGGCCCGGATGAGATTCTTCCAGGACATTCTGGTAAACCGAATAGTCATTCTGCAGTTGATCTAATGAATATTTTTTATTTGGAGAAAAGGACGATTTTCCCGCACTGCAGGCTGAGAAAAAGCAATACGCAACTGGCAATAAGCAATACGCAAACAGTCGTTTATACTGGGAGAGATAGTCTTGTCGTGTAGATTGCCAATTGCTCATTGCCGATTGTCTATTGTTTCATATGGTTCCAGCCTTGTGCAGTGATAGGATATTTGCTGCCGCCCTTTGTAATAATATGAGACCCATGTTCCGGCTCCGTCATATATCCTATAATACTAATATCCTCATTTAAAACCAGTTTATCATATTCTGATTGAGGAATGGTAAATAGCAATTCATAATCTTCGCCACCACTTAACGCACAAGCGGTGGGGTCTATTTCAAATTTGAAGGCTGCATCCCTCATTTCTTTTGCAATGGGAATCTTTTCCTCATATAAAAGACAACCGAGGCCGCTTTCCTTGCAGAGGTGAAGTATTTCGGAGCTTAATCCATCACTGACATCGATCATTGATGTAGGAGTGATATTGTTGTTAGCCAATAGCTCAATAATGTCTTTTCGCGCCTCAGGCTTTAGCATGCGGCCAATCACATAGGATTCACCTTCCAGGTCCGGCTGGACACCCGGACTTTCCATAAAGATCTTTTTTTCTCTTTCTAAAAAAAGAAGGCCCACATAAGCGGCACCGAGGTCACCGCTGACGCAAAGCAGATCGCCTTTTTGAGCCGTACTTCTTTTTACGTATTTATCAGGGGCCACTTCCCCGATAGCGGTAACTGAAATAATAAAACCTTTCTGGGAAGAGGTGGTATCTCCACCCACCAGGTCAACACCATATTTTTCGCAGGCAGCATATATGCCTTCATAAAACTCATCAATGGCCTCAAGGCTAAAGCGATTACTAATAGCCAGGGCGATCACAATTTGCGTTGGTATCGCATTCATTGCATAAATATCACTGAGGTTCACCACCACACTTTTATATCCAAGATGTTTCAACGGAGTGTACATCAGGTCAAAATGGACCCCTTCTACCAGCATATCAGTTGTAACAACGGTTTGTTTGCCAAAATGATCAATTACCGCGGCATCATCACCTACACCGACCAGCGATGATGCATTCTGCAATTCGATATTCCTGGTAAGATGTTCAATCAAGCCAAACTCACCCAATAATGATATTTCTGTTCTTTCATTGCTCATAGTTCCTTTCGTTGATTGATCAAATCCAGCATCTCATCATGTATCTTTCCGTTCGTTGCCAGCAGGCGATGCTGATAAACAGAGAATTTGTCACCATTGAAATCCGTTACTTTACCACCGGCTTCTTCCACGATTAAATATCCTGCAGCGCTATCCCATGCCTCCAGTTTATGCTCATAAAAACCATCAAATCTTCCGGCAGCTACCCAGCAAAGGTCAATGGCAGCTGAACCCAATCTCCGTACAGGAATTCCCTTGCGGATAAAACGTTCGAATATTTCTAATGGCCCGTTTGGCATATTAATATAAGTATAGGGAAAGCCGGTAACCAAACACGATCTTAACACCTCTGTTTGTTCGCTTACACGGATACGATTGTCATTTAAGGTGGCGCCCTTACCTTTTTCACCAAAAAAGAATTCTCTCATATTTGGATTTAAAACGGCACCCATTATAATCTCACCGCTTTTTTCTATAGCCACAGATACACAGCATAGAGGAATGCCATGAGCAAAATTCACGGTACCGTCAATCGGGTCAATGATCCATTTGTATTCAGAATCCTGGATGATCGCTCCTGATTCCTCCGTCAATATATAATGATCGGGAAATTTTGATTTGATGACTTCCAAAATTGCTTTTTCTGCCGCGTGATCAGCCTCTGTAACCAGGTTATTGACACCCTCTTTATGAGAGATCTTAAAGGCCGTATTAAAAAAATGACTTAGCTCTCCGGCGCCGGCTGTTATCGCTTCTAATAAAACATTTTTAAACATGCGCTAAGATAATCACGGATTTCACTGATTTCAAGGATTTAATCACGGATTTAATCACGGATTTCACGGATTGAAAGGATTTGATCACGGATTTCAGGGATAGAAAGGATTTCATGGATAGAAGGATTTCACGGATAGTTTAATACAGCGGGTAGCTCCAATAGTCTCGGTATTTTGCACTGTTCTCAAAAACTTCGTACTTCGTACCCGCCTGCTGCAAAGGAGTCCTATGGACCGGCAGGCAGGTTTCATAACTTTATATTCTCTTGTTGTTATCCATCATTATAGTTAATTACAATGTCCGGCATTTCCTGGAGCAGTGCCTTTATTCGGTTCAAAAAGCAATGACTGGCTTACAGGGAGAAGTGATAGTGATAGACAACAATTCTTCTGATAACAGTATTGCTTACCTGGAGCCTAAATTTCCCGCAATCAATTTTATAGCAAATAAGGAGAACATTGGCTTTGGCAAAGCCTGTAACCAGGGAATCAAACTGGCGAAAGGAAGATATATTTTATTCGTAAACCCCGACACAATTGTTCCGGAAGATTGTTTCATGAAATGTATCAGTTTTCTTGATTCACATCCTGATGCCGGCGCTCTTGGAATAAAAATGATTGATGGGAGCGGATGTTTTCTAAAGGAATCCAAGCGATCTTTTCCTTCTCCCAAAACGTCGTTGTACAAGCTATTTGGCCTTTCAAAATTATTTCCCCGGTCAAAAACATTTTCAAACTATCATCTTGGGAACCTTGATGAAAACAAAGATCATGAAGTGGACGTGCTGGCCGGCGCCTTTATGATGGTAAAGAAAGAAGTGCTTGATAAAACAGGAGGGTTTGATGAGGTGTTTTTCATGTATGGGGAAGATGTGGATCTTAGTTACCGCATTCAAAAAGCCGGATACAAAAATTACTATTTTTCCGGCAGCCACATTATTCACTTCAAAGGCGAGAGCACAAGAAAGGGAAGTTTGAATTATGTTCGCCTGTTTTATAATGCTATGAGCGTTTTTGTCGGTAAGCATTACGCGGGAGGCAGGGCCGGGACATTTGGTTTCTTAATTTACCTGGCTATCTGGTTCAGGGCTGCCATGACCGCCATCGGAAATTTTATCCGTCGCGTCGGTCTGCCATTGATTGATGCGGGTCTGATTCTGCTTTCATTCTGGATGATGAAAAATATCTGGAATGAATATGTACGGCCGGAAATTCATTATGAAAACAAATTGCTTTGGATCTCATTTCCTGCCTTTACTGTATTTTATCTTATTACGGCCTATTATGCAGGATTGTACGACAGGTGGTATAAGAGATCGGAATTGCTAAGTTCAACATTGATAGCAACAATTGTTTTACTCGCTGCATATGCGCTATTGCCCGAACAGTACCGTTTTTCAAGAGCGATTATTTTATTTGGAGGCCTGCTCGCTTTTATACTAATCGGATTTTTGCGGAGGATACTTGTTTATACAAGAGTGCTGAGTGCCGGTAGTGAAAGAGAGGATAAACCCAATACCTTAATCATTGGCTCGCCGGAGGAATATGACAAAACAGTGCAGTTAATGAAGGAAGCAGGATTGCAGGAGAGGGTTCTTGGCAGGGTGGCCGTTGCCGAAAATGATTCGTCAGGGATTGGCTATTGGAAAAAAGTAGAAATGTTGTCCGGGGTGATCCCTTTTCGTGAAGTGATATTTTGTGAAGGAACGCTTTCATTCAAAAACATCATCGAGTCTGTTCAGCATTTACCGAAAGGAACAACAATAAAGTTCCATGCGTCGGGAAGTAACAGCATTGTCGGCAGCAAATCAAAAGACAGTTCCGGCGAATTTGTTTCTATGGAAAATGGATTCAAATTAAGGGTTCCCCATTACCGGAGGCTAAAGCGGTTAACAGATATCATTGTTGCTTTCGCCGGGTTGATCACATTTCCTGTCCAACTATTACTTGTAAAAAAACCGTTTGCTTTTTTAGGGAATTGCCTGGCCGTCATCTTTGCTCAAAAAACATGGATAGGATATGCGGTAGAAGAAAAGAATCTTCCAGTTTTAAGAAAAGCGGTGATAGCTTGTAATGGAGTGCCGGTCTCTGTTAAGCAGCAATTACCGGTAGAAAGTTTACAAATGGTGGATTATTGGTATGCAAAAGACTATTCGCCCATAACCGATCTTAAATTGCTGAAAAGGGCCTATAGGCAACTGGGTGGATGAGAATTTATTTCCGGAGGTGGGTGCATCATAGTGAATTTTTTTGCCACGGATGCACGGAAAAAACATAAAAGCGAAATGATTCCGTGAATCCCCGCCTGAATGATTCAGTCGGGCAGGCGTGGCTTCCATTTTTCGAAGACCGGAGCAATGATTTGCAAACTGAGACACTATCGGGAAGTATATTCCGCTGTTTTCCTCTAACATTGTGTAATTTTATAAACCAACTTTTAAGCATCAATGGCGACGATTCTTGACATTAAACTACCGAAAGCGATTGCGGCTGCACTGCGCATTCCCCCAAATGATGCAAAACGGCAGCAAATAAGAGTGCTCAAGAAACTATTGAAGAAAGCAAAATTCACCGAGTTTGGACAAAAATTCCGGTTTGACGATATCTTATTAAGCCAGCAGCCCGGCAAAAGTTTCCAGGAACTTGTTCCCGTGTATGATTATGATAAAATTTATGAGCAATGGTGGAAAAAAACACTGGAAGGAGTGCCGGATGTAACCTGGCCGGGCAAAATAAGATATTATGCATTAAGCTCTGGTACTTCAGGGGCAGCAAGTAAATACATCCCGGTTACCAGGGATATGATGCGCAGCAATACGGTCAATTATTTGAAACAGTTCCTCAGTTTGTTAGGCAATGAAGATGCAAACAGAAGGGCGATCGCCAAAGGGTTTCTTATGCTCGGTGGCGCTACTGATCTTACAAAAGGAAAGGCAGGATGGTATGCCGGTGACCTTAGTGGTATTTTAGCGAAGAAGCGTCCGTTCTGGTTCCAGACATTTTATAAGCCCGGTGGACGAATCGCGGCAATCAGGGATTGGAATCAAAAATTGAGTGAAATAGTTGATCATGCAAAAGAATGGGATATCGGTTATATTGTAGGAATACCATCCTGGTGCCAGATGTGTATGGAGATGATCATCGAACATTACCAGGTAAAGAACATTCACGAGATATGGCCCAACTTCAGTTTTTTCGTTCATGGCGGTGTGTCATTTGAGCCATATCGAAAAGGTTTTGAAAGGTTATTGGGAAAGCCAATTGTTTATGTTGAAAATTATTTAGCCAGCGAAGGATTCCTGGGTTTCAGGGCGAGAGGTACCAGTGGCATAAATCTTATTTTGAATAACAATATCTTTTTTGAATTTGTTCCGTTTGACGAAAAGAATTTTGACAGCGAAGGGATAATGATAGACAAGCCAGAAGCAAAAATGATTGATGAAGTGGAAAAGGGAAAAGAGTATGCGCTGCTGATGAGCACCAACTCCGGTGTATGGCGATATTTGCTTGGCGATACGGTTAAGTTCACCAATCCTGAAAAAGGTGAAATACTGATCACTGGCCGGACCAAACATTTTTTGAGCCTGGTGGGCGAGCACTTAAGTGTGGAAAACATGAACAGGGCCATCGGCATGGTAAGTGAAGAACTTAACATCAGCATACCTGAATATACGGTTGTCGGTTTTCCCTATGAGAATATGTTTGCACATAAATGGTATATCGTTACCAACGATGCCGTTGATCCCAAAAAACTGCGTAAACGGATTGATGAAACCTTAAGAACACTTAATGATGACTACGCCACAGAGCGGGACAGCGCCTTAAAAGAAGTTTTCCTCGAGGTCTTGACAGAGCAGCGTTTCATGCAATTCATGGAGCAAAAAGGCAAACTGGGTGATCAGCATAAATTTCCGAGAGTAATGAAAGGAAAGATGCTAAAGGAGTGGGAACAATTTTTATTAACGGGTACTATCCGGGTCTGATACTATTACAACCTCGGCAACGGAGTTTTTTTGTTATTAGTTGTAATTTGCTTCTATGGCTGAAGCACTACTTAAAGGATTAACATTCGGAATTTGGTTAAGCCTGTCGATCGGACCTGTCTTATTTTCCATAATCAAGCATAGTTTAAATAATGGGCACAGGGTGGGACTGGCCTTTGTGTTTGGCGTTTCCATGAGTGATATTTCACTTGTATTGATAAGTACTGTATTTACACAATTCTTTAAGGCAATTACAGATTACATCGTTGAGATCGGAATTGCCGGATGCATTTTCCTGGTGTCTCTGGGGATTTATTACTTCTTTTTCAAAAAGGCGATTGTGAAAGATGCCACAAAACCCGTTTTTCAATTCCGGAAAAGGGATTACGCAAGGATCTTCGTATCCGGGTTTTTAATGAATACGCTCAATCCCGCCGTGTTCCTGATCTGGATCGCCGCATCAACCGGGACTGTTGAAAACTCTATCCAGGACCGCATAGCTTTTTTTACCGCCTGCCTGGTGTTTGTATTAGGAACAGATATTACCAAGGTATTCCTGGCGGGCAAGATCAGGAATCGCCTGACGCCACGCAATATTCATATCATCAGTAAGATCAATGGCCTCATTCTTATTTTGCTAGGTCTGCTTATCATCTGGGATCTGCTTATTTTAAAGAGGGTGATACAGTAACATATTTAACAAATTGTGAAAACCCCATTTTGTAAGTTTGGTCATGAGCCTCCGGCGACCATTTCTCATTCTTGTTTTATTGTTCGTTTGTTCTCTTTCCTTTTCACAGCAGGGATTTCTTTTTGTTAAGAAAGGGTTTCACAAAAAGCGGACCTACACCGAAGGCGATGTTCTCCATATAAAACTTGCAGATGGAAGCTACCGCAAAGGTGTTATCACTTTATTGAGGAATGATACGATATTTATTAATGGTGAACCGGTCTGGCGTCCCCTGGTCACTAAAGTGTTGCTGGAAAGAAAACCAAAGATGCCATGGCCGGATAAGCAAACCCTTTTATTGATCGGGGCCGGAGTGGCCCTTACAACGGCTGGCCTTACTCTCAGTAAACAGGCAGACATTGAAGAAGCGCTGGTAGCCGGTCTTGTTATCGGCTATGGTCCGATATTGATAAAACATGCTGGGGGCGGGTTAATTAGGTCATTTAAACGGAAAAAATTCAGAATAGGTAAAAAATTCCGTTTACAGGTATTGGATTTTCATCTCCCCCAAAACAAGTTAAAGTCATTCTGAAGGCGCATAATTCATTTAGTTGTTTAATATTGCAGCTTTGTATGACAAAAAAAGAATTCTTTTCCAAAACCTGGCGATGGATAAAAAAGATCTTTCTCATTTTATTCATTGCGCAGTTTGTCTATATTATTTTATTGAAATGGATCAATCCGCCGGTCACGATCACCCAATTGGTTAGCTGGATAACAGGACATGGACTGAAACGGGATTACGTGGGCCGAAACTCGATTTCCTATAATGCGAAACTGGCTGTTATTTCCGCAGAGGACCAGCTATTTCCCGATCATAACGGCTTTGACTGGAAGAACATAAAAAAAGCCATGGAGTACAACAAACGAAAACCAGGGCGTACACATGGCGCCAGTACGATCAGCCAGCAGGTCGCCAAGAATGTTTTTCTTTGGCAGGGGAAAAGTTTTATAAGAAAAGGTTTCGAAGCCTATTTTACTTTCATGATCGAATTAATCTGGGGTAAGAGGCGGATACTTGAAGTGTACCTGAATGTGATTGAAATGGGCGAGGGAATATTTGGAATTGAAATGGCGGCAAAGAAGTTCTATAATAAACGGGCGAAATATTTAACAAGAGCAGAGGCGGCGATGATTGCCGCTTGTTTACCCAATCCCAAGCGGTTCAAAGTAAGATCGGCATCAGGGTATGTCGTTAACCGCAGCGGGTGGATCGTGCAGCAAATGAATAATCTTGAGTCGGATCCTGATATACAGCGGGTGATTGATTATAAACGATAGCGATCAATCGCTTTTTAATAAATGATCAACCGCAGAAACTGCTTTTTGCAGACGCTCCTGGTAATTTCCGCTGATCTCTTCCCAGGCAACTGTTTGATTGACCATGATATCTTTATAAATACTATAGAGCTTTTGTCTTTTTTCCAAATCAGGATATTCCCGCAATTCATCTTTCACCCAGGGGAGATCAACATCGCATAATAAATACAGGTCGTATTTTCTTTTTTTTATCTCATCAAGAATGAATGGGTGACATTTGCCGAAGACAAATTCGCACCAAACTTTCATGACGTACATGTTGGTGTCGATGAAGAAGAGTCGGAAAGGCGGGTAGTCCGCAAGTCCGGAAGCAACGGTGCTTTCATCGGAGAAATATTTTCGGTCTTTCGGTCTTCCGGTCTTCCGGACTTCTTCCTCATATTTTTCTTCCAGCCCAATTTGTTCCATCGCGATCGTCAGCAGATCGTCGTATGTGTAGTTCATGCCGTGTTTTAATAAAAACTCTCTCGCATATTCGGGGCACCAACTGGTTTGATAGTGTTCCGCCAGGTTTTGGCACAGGGTGCTCTTGCCTGTACTTTCAGGTCCGATAATAACTACTTTTTTAATTTCTCTGCCAGTCATCTGCAATCAAAAATAAATAAAGGGTTGCCAACCTTCAAGGAATCTCTGTGATAGCAGGAGGTCCTAATTAAGGTTGGCAACCCTCATTAATGAATTCGTC
>JANWHX010000008.1 GCA_025450235.1 Chitinophagaceae bacterium
AACGGTTATTGAAGAAGCGCAGGCTGTCAATAAATCCTATCCTGATTTTTATCATGATCTTAAATCTCTTAACGCATCGTTATCTTTACCTTATCATTTAATTAACTAATCAACCAATCAACCAATCCGCTTTGAACTCCTTCGGCCGCATATTTCGCATTTCCATATTTGGAGAATCGCATGGTGAATCCGTCGGTATCGTCATTGATGGCTGTTCTGCCGGATTATCGTTGACAGTAGAGGATTTTTTGCCTGATCTCGAAAAGAGAAAAGGAGGAACACAAAAAGGAACTACACCGAGAAAAGAAGACGATCTTCCTATTTTCAAAAGCGGAATTTTTAATGATAAAACAACAGGTGCACCTATCACTATCTTATTTGAAAACAAAAACACGAGAAGCAGCGATTATGAACGACAAAGAGCTGTTCCGCGACCGGGGCATGCAGATTTTGTAGCCAGGGAAAAAGCGGGTGCCTTTGAGGATTATCGGGGGAGCGGGCATTTTAGCGGAAGGTTGACAGTCGCGTTGGTGGCGGCGGGTGTGATTGCGAAGAAGTTGTTGCAACAAACCCCTCTCCGAAGGAGAGGGGCCTACGGAGCCACTGATGAATATGGTTACATCACGAACCCACCAGAACAATGGAAATTCTTATCCGAGTTTGCAAAACAGAATAGGAAAAGCTCAACAGAAGCAGAAGATAAATTATGGCAGGCAGTAAGAAATAGGAAAATAAATGGCTGCAAGTTTAGAAGACAGCATCCAATAGCGGGTTTTATTCCTGATTTTGTTTGTCTCGAAAAGAAACTTATTGTAGAGGTGGATGGAGATTATCACAACGCAGACGAACAAGCACAGTATGATAAAGTGAGGACATCCTGGCTGAAGGAAAATAATTACCGTCTTGTCAGGTTTACCAACGACCAAGTGTTAAAGAACATGCCTTGGGTTGTGGAAGAAATAGGAAAACATCTTTTATCGGAGTCTGACTCTCCCTCTCCTTTGGAGAGGGAGTCGGAGGGTGAGGTCTCTGGTGGAATAACAATCACATCCTCAATCTTAGAAATCGGCGGCGAAAAAGACCTTGACAAAGGGCTACAAAAAGCAATTGACAATAAAGATTCAATCGGTGGCATTATTGAATGCAGGGCAAGTGGATTACCCGTTGGACTGGGAGAGCCGTTCTTTGATTCAGTCGAATCTGTCTTAAGTCATATCGTTTTTGCTATACCTGCTGTCCGAGGTATTGAATTCGGGACGGGTTTTGCTGCTGCAAAAATGTTTGGCAGCCAGCATAACGATGCGATCGAAGACATGAGTGGTAAGACAAGAACAAACCATGCCGGTGGGGTAGTGGGCGGATTGACAAATAGCAATGAGCTGGTGTTTCGTATCGCGATCAAGCCTACCTCATCCACTCCAAAAGAACAAACCACATTGAACTGGGAAACAGAAAAAGTAGAAACGGTTTCCGTGAAGGGCCGACATGATCTTTGTATTGCATTGAGAGTGCCGGTAATACTGGAAGCTGTTACAGCGATCGCATTAGCTGATTTAATGTTGCTTGAGCAACAGATCAAAAGGGTATTGTCCTGACCTTTGAAACAAGTCAATTTACTTATGCCCATTATTTTTCATGTGACAACAGCTACGGCCTGGAATGAAGCCAGGCAACAGGGCTTTTACACAGCTTCCTCTTTAGCGGATGAAGGGTTTGTTCATTGCTCGCAGCAACACCAGGTAGAGGGCGTACTGGAAAGATATTTCGGGGATATCACCGGTCTTGTTAAACTGGTAATTGATACAGATAAGCTGGCCAGCAAATTTGTATTTGACTGGTCGCCATCGATGGCGGATACATTTCCCCACGTATATGGGCCGATCAACCTTGATTCTGTCATTGAGGTTGTTGCCATATAGGGCGTAACAAATTATTGAAGATGATCCGTATTTTTGCAATACATATTCTTTTAAAAATAATCATCATAAAAAGGAATATGTTTGACGCCACCAATTTAGCCTTTAACAGATATGAATAAAAAGGAGCTTACCGGTCTGTTCGCCTGTCTATGTACAGTCGTGATATTCCTGTCTGCATGCAACGATACAAAACGTCCCCGTCAAACGGATATAGCCACCTCCCCGGAACAGCTTGTTCAAAAGGCGAAAGATAACCTGAAGGAATTATTGAAGTATGCTGAAGAAAATAATGGTGATCTCGGTGATTCAGTTTTTTTGTTGAATGACTCGCTGGTAGATCTTACATATGAAAAAAACTATGTTGGAGTGTTCTGGAGTAGCAAAGAGCAATGGAAGCCTTACGCAGATTCTATGCTGCATTTTGTTGAAAATGCACAGGTCTTCGGATTATTTCCCGAAGATTATCATTTGTCCCAATTAAATACGATCCTTGAGAAATTCAGAAATGATAGTCTTGGCAAATCAGACCGGCTGGATGCTGCTTTGTGGTCAAGAGCGGATCTTTTGCTTACCGACGCATTTATACAGGTTGTAAAGGATGTTAAACTCGGTCGCCTGCCAAACGATAGTGTTACCCTGCGATCCGATTCTGTACTTTCCGCTGATTTTTATTCAAAGCAATTAAATGTGTTGAAACAATCCGGTTCAATTGTCAGGACATTGGAGCCACTTGAACCGAAACACAAAGGCTACCAATTATTGAAAGCCGGCGTCAAAAAATTCCTGGATAGCGCCGATTACCGCCCATTCACTATCGTCCCATTGCCGGGCAAAGGCATGCCGGCTTTTAAGAAAGCCCTGCAAACACGTTTATTTGAGGGAGGATTTATCGCGCAGGATAGTGTCACGGCAGATTCACTAACGATTGTAGCCGCGGTAAAGAGATTTCAGAAAAAAGAAAACATAACAGTCGATGGAAAGGCGGGCCCGGGAACGATTCGCCTGCTTAATATGTCGGACCGGGAAAAATTTATCCGCATAGCCATTACAATGGACCGGTATAAGATGTTGCCGGATACGATGCCTTCAAGATATGTCTGGGTCAATCTGCCTGCCTATTATATGAAACTGGTGGAAAATGACTCCGTAAAAATAGTTTCAAAGATCATTTGTGGTAAACCGATCACCCGAACTCCGTTGCTTACCAGCGCGATCAATAACATGATCACCTATCCGCAATGGACCATGCCAACGAGTATCATTGTAAAAGAGGTCTTGCCGGGAGTAAAAAAGGATACGGCGTACTTTACAAAAAAAGGATATAGTCTTATTGATAACGAAGGAAACGAGGTGGATCCACACACTGTTGAGTGGCAAAAATACCGCAAAGGCATACCTTATAAAGTAGTGCAGGGAAGTGGTGATGACAATGCACTCGGGATCCTGAAATTTAATTTCAATAATAAATATGCCGTGTATCTGCATGATACCAACCAGCGCTACCTGTTTGCACAAACTGTGCGTTCACTTAGTCATGGTTGTGTGCGTGTACAGGAATGGCAAAAGCTGGCCTATGAGATCATACGTTTTGATGACACGGACACATTAAAAGCATCTGTCAAAAGAGATTCACTTGATGCCTGGCTCAAACGAAAAGTAAAACGGAGCATGGCGATCCGCAACAGGTTACCAGTTTTCATTCGCTACTTTACCTGCGAAGGTGGCAATAATGGAATTACTTTCTATGATGATATGTATAATGAAGACAAACTGCTGCGTGAAAAGTATTTTACAGGTAAATGATCAATTTTCCGGCTCCCGTGATCTGGTTTTTTGTCTTGATAATTGCAATGGGACGGGGAAAAAAAATAGCCTCCAAAACAGTGAATACTAAGTAAATAATTTATTTTAGGATATTGAAGTTACCTGTTATTTTTGTCACGTTTAAACCAAACTATCTCGTTATGAAGAAGTTCTTAGCCGTTTTGATGGCGATGGCTGTATTTATGTCTGCAGGTCTTGGACAAGGTGATGAGATAAGGCCGGCAGCTCTGGGTATCAGTTTTTTTCTCAATGATTTTAAGACGGCTGAACGTATCCGCACTACTTCATTGTCACAGGTCCTGTCGAATAAAAGATGGGCAAAACCTAAAGAAATGTCTCCCGGTCTTGCCATCACATACTTCAAAGGAGTCTCAAAACACGTCGATTTTGCCGGGTCTTTAGCCGGATCTTTTGTTCAATACCCCTTTCCTAAACACGCACCTTTTGGAAGTGATAAGTTTTTACTTGAAGCAGATGCATCAGCAAATTTGAAAATGGTTTCCGAAGCATTTTGGCTTCAACCTTACCTGACGCTCGGTGTTGGCGGCCACATGTATGGGGGCGGGTATTTCGGTGCCTTTGTTCCCCTGGGAGTTGGGTTTAAGATAAATTTCTTTGACGAAGCTCATCTTTACACGAACGCCCAATATAGGGTACCGATTACCACTGAAACAGCTAACTATCATTTTTTCTACCAGATTGGCATTGCGGGAAGGATCGGAAAGAAAAAAGAACCAGTCGTGATCGTGCCGCCTGTAGGACCTGCCGATACTGATAAAGACGGCATCGTTGACGCGGAAGATAAGTGTCCAACTGTTCCCGGGCTTGCAAAATACCAGGGTTGCCCAATTCCTGATACAGATAAAGATGGTTTACACGACGAAGAAGATAAATGTCCTACGGTTTTCGGTTTGGCCCGTTACCAGGGTTGCCCAATTCCTGATACAGATAAAGATGGAATCAATGATGAAGAGGATAAATGTCCGACCGTTCCAGGTTTAGCCCGTTACCAGGGTTGTCCATTGGTAGATACAGACGGTGATACAGTTCCCGATGAGGAAGATAAATGTCCTACTGAAAAAGGATTGCCCGAAAACTTTGGCTGTCCTAAGCTGGAGGATTATAAATTCGATGCAAAGAAAGTTCAGTTTTTTTCCGGAAGCGCTACACTGACAAAAGCTGCCATGGCGGAATTGGATAAAGGCGTTGTGATCTTGGAAGAGCATCCTAAAATTAGCGTGGCTATTGAAGGTCATACTGACAATACAGGTACACTTGCCAGTAACCAGAAGCTTTCTGAAAAAAGAGCTGCTGCCGTAAAAACTTACCTTGTAAAAAAGGGAATAAGCGCTGATAGACTTATCACTTCAGGTCATGGTCAGAACGAACCGATAGAAGATAATAAATCAGCTACTGGCCGTGCTGCCAACAGAAGAGTAGTGTTCAGGATCGCTAAATAAGCCCTGTTTCAACGAAACTAAAAAAAAGAGCCTCAATTGAGGCTCTTTTCTTTTATGTGTAAATGATAATTTTTCGGATGAGTTACTAATAAATAACTGAAGGCTTAGAACTTTACGTATTTTTCCAACAGTTGTTTATCAATTCCTTTTTGTCTTGCTTTCTTTGCCTGCTTTCGCAGGATGAATTCAAAAATGCTCATCCATCCGGGGAGATTGCTTTCACTGATATCGAAAAGCCATGCTAATGCCAGTTTGTCTTTTGGAAATCCATTCGGTTTGCATAGGCCGTCATTGGCGAGGCCATAACCTATTTGTAGCGATTGCTCGAATCCCCTGCTTGCCGGGCGAAGTTCCACTTTAAACGTACAGGGCATCCCACTTCGGTTACGGAAGAAATGATTGATATTCGGGTGAGCTATGGCCGATTGTCCTTGTTTCAACGTATGAATTGTTTTGTCCAG
>JANWHX010000009.1 GCA_025450235.1 Chitinophagaceae bacterium
CCCAATTGCTGCATGCCCAAAAAATTCTACCTTTAATGGCTTACATTAACTCTATAAAAAGCTTTAATATGATTGAACGCCGTAAATTTTTGGAACGTACAGCTGCGCTGGCTGGGGGTGGTATCCTTCTTTCCGCTTTTGACAACAGCCCTTTTTCCATTTTTAAGAATCGTCTTTCACCAGCCGACCAGGTCAATATCGGTGTTATTGGCATCAATGGCATGGGATGGAGCGATATAACAGCTATGCTGAAGAATAATCCTGAGGCAAGGCTCGTTGCGCTATGCGATGTTGATAAAAATGTTTTGGATAAAAGAATGGCAGAGGTAGCAAAGAATAATATTAAACCTGCGGCATACAGCGATTACAGAAAATTATTAGATGATAAAAATGTTAACGCTGTTATTATCGGCACGCCCGATCATTGGCATTGCAAAATAATGATTGACGCATGTGAAGCAGGTAAAGATGTGTATTGTGAAAAACCGGTTGGCAATTCTATTGCAGAATGCAACGCAATGGTAGCGGCGCAAAAAAGATACAACCGTGTGGTGCAGGTAGGTCAATGGCAACATAGCAATAAACATTACCAGGATGCAATGGATTTTGCCCATTCAGGAAAATTGGGCAAAGTCCGGTTGGTAAAGGCCTGGGCCTACCAGGGCTGGATGAAATCGGTTCCGGTAAAACCTGATAGCGCACCCCCTCCCGGTGTTGACTATGATATGTGGCTTGGGCCTGCCATGAAACGGCCATTTAATCCCAATCGGTTTCATTTTAATTTTCGCTGGTACTGGGATTATGCCGGCGGCCTGATGACGGATTGGGGAGTGCACATGATAGATTATGCACTGCTTGGCGTCAAAGCTTCTGTTCCAAAATCCATTATGGCAAGCGGTGGCAAATTTGCTTATCCTGATGACGCAGAAGAGACACCTGATACACTAACCACGGTTTATGAATTTGATGGTTTCAATATGCTTTGGGAACATGCAACCGGTATCAATGACGGACCTTATGGAAGAGATCATGGTGTTGCATTCATTGGAAATAACGGAACGTTAGTTGTTGACCGCGGCGGATGGGAGGTAATACCTGAAAGAACGGATGGCAAAGACAGGATGGAAGCTGTAACCCGGCAACTAAGAAGTGATGACGGCCTCGGCTTGCATACAAAAAATTTTATCGAGGTAGTAAAATCCAGGAAGACCCAGGATTTGAGATGCCCGGTACAATTAGCTGCACACGTAGCTACTATTTGCCAGATGGGTAATATTGCTTTCAGGGCCGGCAAGAAAATTGATTGGGATGCGAAGAATAATAAATTCACTGATACAGACTCCAACAAATATCTTGCTGCACAATATCATAATGGTTACCAGTTACCGAAGGTTTAATTCAACCTGGATATTTAAAATTGAATCACGATGACGAAAGAAATCTGTTCTGCTAATGACCGCATAAAGACAGCCATCGACCGAAGTAGCAAGGCTATTTCATTAAAACCATCATTAGGTCTTGGCACAGGCGTTTCAAAAGCAAAGATCATTAATGGACTTCATTGTGAGATAACAGAGGGGAATTGGAAATTGCAGGCAGACATGCCTGAGGGTGTTGGTGGCCAGGCAAAAGCACCCACACCCGGGGTTTACGGTCGTGCCGCTTTAGGCAGTTGCCTGGCGATAGGGTATATGATGAGGGCGGCAGTAATGAAAATACCGGTCATTTCTTTGGAAGTAGAAGTACAGGCTGATTATGATGATGGCGCTTTGCTGGGAACTTCAGAGGCAGCTCCGGGTTATTCGGAGATCAGGTATACAATAAACATCGAAACAGATGCGCCGGAGGAAGATATACGTAAAATGCTTGACGATGCTGATCAGCATAGCCCATACCTGGATGTATTTACCCGGGTACAACCTTGTATCCGTAAAATAAATGTTTTTGCAGCCAAAACAAATGAGTGATGGAAGCCGATCTTCAAAGAAGGATACAACGATATGGCTGGGATAAGGCAGCAATGTACTATGAAAGGTTCTGGCAAAGACAATTGAAACCAGCGCAGGATAAAATGCTTGAATTAGCAAGACTTTCAACAGGTGAAAAAGTGGTTGATATTGCCTGTGGCTCTGGCTTGGTAAGTTTCAGAGCGGCTGAACAAGCCGGCAAAAATGGATTTGTACTTGGCAATGATATCTCAGACGGCATGATAAAATTATGCAGGGAAATTGTGGCTGAAAAGAAAATAACAAACATCGCTTTTGAAAGAATGGATGCTGAAAACCTGGCAGTGAGCGATAATGACTATGATGTTGCTTTGTGTGCCTTGGGCCTGATGTATGTACCTGATCCTTTAAAAGCATTGAAAGAAATGTGTCGGGTGTTAAAACCAGGCGGAAGGGCAGTGGCGCTGGTATGGGGAGAGAGAGGGCATTGCGGATGGGCTGATATCTTTGAAATCGTTGACAGGCGGGTCAGCTCAGAAGTTTGTCCTATGTTTTTTAATCTCGGTAATAAAAATATGCTGGAGATGAATTTTGATGCAGCCGGTTTTTCAAAAGTATCGTCAGAGAAGATGAATGTTACCCTGGAGTATGATTCAGATGACGATGCTTGCGGGGCTGCGTTTGCAGGCGGTCCAGTGGCGTTGGCGTATAACAAATTTTCAGAAGAAGTGAAAGAGGAAGTGCATGCCGAATATATTGATTCGATAAGAGCGTATAAAAATAAAAACAGTTACCTGGTGCCGGGAGAATTTGTGATTGCAAAAGGAATAAAATAATATCTTCAACTTTTATAGCATTAAATATTCATGCAAAAAATAACCATATGAACAATAAGATCAT
Source organism: Chitinophagaceae bacterium (assembly GCA_025450235.1). Lineage (GTDB taxonomy): Bacteria > Bacteroidota > Bacteroidia > Chitinophagales > Chitinophagaceae > VBAT01. The sequence goes on from JANWHX010000009.1 coordinate 2,847, forward strand.
TCCGATTCTTTTAACCATATTAATTAGTTCTATGAACTCTTTTTCACAAGGAGATCCGAAAGCAACAGAAATTTGGACGCCTGTTCCCAAAATTGTTACACCGGGTACTACCGGCAACGACGCGCCTTCGGACGCTATTGTTTTATTCAATGGGAAAGACCTGAATGAATGGGTTTCGGCGAAAGATGCAACTACACCTGCGCAATGGACAGTGGCTGATGGAGCCTTCACCGTAAAAAAGGGAACCGGCACTATTCAAACGAAGAGATCATTCAACGATTATCAACTGCATATTGAATGGAAGATACCATCCAATATAACGGGCTCCGGGCAGGCGAGGGGCAATAGCGGAATATTCCTTGCCTCTACTGGTGTAGGTGATGAAGGATATGAGATGCAGGTGCTGGATTGTTATAATAATACTACTTATGTAAATGGACAAACCGCGAGTATTTACAAGCAGTCCATTCCTTTGGCAAATGCGTGCAAAAGGCCGGGCGAATGGCAGACCTATGATATTATCTGGACGGCCCCGCGGTTTAATGATGACGGAACGCTGAAATCTGCCGCCCGTGTAACTGCTATACACAATGGGGTATTAGTTCAAAACAATTATGAATTAAAAGGAGTGACAAAATATATTGGCACGCCGGAATATAAAAAGCATGGCGCTACGCCGATTAGATTGCAGGACCACGGAGATCCGAGTGAGCCTATCAGTTATAGAAATATTTGGATCCGGCAGCTGTAAAGTGGTGAAGGCTTCCGGCCTCCCTGCCCTCCAAAGGAGGGTTCCTGGAGTCTGATGATTTGGAGATTGTTTTTGTACTCATAGATTTTTTATCTTGTCAGCTTTAGAATTTCTATTCGATTTTTAATGTTGTTCTGATTACAAATGTTTCTGTTAATGGCCCCTGATCACTATTATAAGATCTAAAGTTTAGGGTTCTAAAGCCCCTCCCTGGAGGGGTTTGGGGAGGCTCTGTGAGGCTTTAGCATGGGATAAACTTTATGCCATACGTCATCAAAAATCGCTTCAAAAGAGCGGTTGCCGTCGACAATAAAGATCTTTTCATCGTCCTTCTGTTTATCAAACGCTTCAAAATATTTCGCCCTCACATTATGAAGGTTCTCCAAACTTTCATATAGCTGTATCATATCACGACCTTCACTCAGGCGCTGCATAGAGACTTCCGGTGACACATCTATAAAAATGTTCAGATCCGGACGAAGTAATTCTGCACTTAATGAATTCGCCTGTATTACCCAGTCCAATGACATGTGAGTACCCTGGTATGCATACGAAGAAAAATAATAACGGTCGGTTATCACTGTATAACCTTCTTCCATCTTTTTCAGGATACCATTTGTCTTATTCAGCAAATGATCAAGCCTGTCGGCTACGTAAAGACCCGCAATGGTGCGATGATCAGCTTCAATCCGGTGCCTGAATATATTTTTTATGACAGAGCCGATCGGGCTGTCGGTAGGTTCAAACGTCGAGTAGATTTTGAACCCTTCTTTTTTTAGCTTTTCTGATAAAAGTCGTGCCTGGGTGCTCTTGCCGCTTCCGTCGATTCCTTCAAATGCGATAAAATAGTTCTTCTTCATTTCCGCTTTTTTCCCGTTTAAGCACCAAAGATAATATTATTAGAACCCTGGCAGAACGCTATTCTTCCAGATCATACTTGCCTGCCAAAAATGAATGGAGTCGTTTAGATCTGTACTTCATACCTTCCAGGTATCCTTTGTATGTAAAGGCAATGATCTTTATCGTTTCCAGGATAGCGACAAACCTGTTTATTTCAGACCGGCCGACCGGTAAAAGCTCGTATTTTATTGAGTCGGGATTGGGATAGTAAAAATTGCCGTCATATAAAATCGTCTTCAGGGAAGTGATATCATATATATTGTACATTGACTCAACACCTCTGTTAATAGAGTTTATGTACAATTGTTTTTGCACCTCTACGAATTTTATGTGGCTGTGATAATCCATAATGCTGTCGGCCACACCTTGTTTTTTTATAAGACGCATACCTCCCGTGCCAAGCAACTGGGTAATGGTCCGCTCATTAAAAAATTCAGAATAAAACATTTTTATTGATGCTGACATTTCATAGCATTTCCTGGAAAGCCTGTCTCTGTCCGGATGATTTTGCAAATCGATAAAAAGAAGATCCTGGAGCGAATCAATTTTCTCTGCCTGTGCAAATATGCTGATCTCATTCCTGGATGCCACATCAAAGTCGCTTTTCAGGTCAGCCATTAAAGATTCTATATACTCTCTTTCCACATGCCTTTCAACCCGTGTTTCTCTTACGTTTTCTGCAAGGAAACCCAGGAATACTGCAAGGAACAGCATTAAAAACTGGAAAACATATTCCTTCCATTTCTTTTTTTCGTGAACATGTCCATGATGATGTACTTCCATTTGTTCTGTTTGAATGGTTGAAGGTTCCGTTGACTGATCGTGTTGTTGGCTTAAGGGAGTCGGTCCCTGGGGATCTTTTTCCGGCCCGGTGATGTTTTGGTTCTCACTCATCTGTTGAATATTTCTTAGTCTTTGTTCTGTTGTTAACTTAATTTTTAAAGATAGATTTTAACCATATCATTTCAAATAATAATGAATTTACACACGGAAAACTAATGAAGAACGGGGATCCGGCAGATACCCTTGGGATGGCATTAGTATTATTACGTTTTAGATTTAAGTGTCAATGAATGGAGGTAAAAATATGATTCATATTACCATAGGCAGTGGGCCAAAAGCTGTAAATTTGACTGATATTTTAACCCAACCCGTTTGTGTCACCTATTAATC
>JANWHX010000010.1 GCA_025450235.1 Chitinophagaceae bacterium
TGAAAAATGTTTTGCAGGCTACTTTCGATGTACAGTTTGATATAAATAACACCAAGAACAAAAGTTTTTTGCCTCAAACAGCAACAGGTCGTTTATCTACCGAACCGGCGGTGAACAGGGCGTATGACGGGGATATCGATGTATTTAATGTTACGACAAAAACCAACCTGGTTTATACGCCTCAATTTAAGAGTGAAAAACATAGTTTGATCGCATTTGGTTCATTAAATACGTACGATAACAAGAGTAATTCACATGAAGTGCTTACGTCTAATACGGCGTCATCCATCTTACAGGACCCTTCTTCTCCCTCACGGACACAGAACTCAGAATCAAAATTGCAGGCTAACCAATATGAAACCAGGAGTGTTGGATTGCTTGTCAATGGTCAGTATGGCTACATGGACAAGTATCTGCTGAATGCAGGATTGAGAGGAGATGCTAACTCACGATTCGGCCCTGCCACACGTTATGGACTGTTCCCTTCGGTCTCAACCCGGTGGAGAATCTCCGGCGAGAACTTCATGAAGAAAATAAAATCAGTAGACGAATTAAGTATAAGGCTAAGTTATGGACAAAGTGGCAATGCCCCGACGAGGGACTATACCTATTTCAGTATTTATAATGCACTTATAACGGCAGGTTCTGCTTCCACCATAGGTACCCCATTCAGTTATCTTGGACAGGGTGGTATTTATCCGTCTAATCCTGAACTTAAAAATTTGAAATGGGAAACAATAATTGGTCAAAACCTGGGATTCGACCTGCAAATGTTTGACCGGCGTGTTACGGTTGCCCTTGATTTTTATAAAAACAGGACTCAAGACCTCTTTTATACGGGCCTCCAAATTTCATCTTTTACCGGTTTTAATAACATAGACTTAAATGTAGGTACGCTTGATAACCAGGGATTTGAGCTGGGAATAAACACGACACCCTATAAATCAAAAGACTGGCAGGTAGATGTAAATTTTAATATTTCCAGCAATGAAAATATTATAAGGGAAATTTCCCCACTGTATCCTTCTTCGAAGGGAGATGTAACAACAAACGGTCAATATGCTACCTATCTGAAAGTAAATAATCCCTTTGGTTCATTCTATGGGTATAAATTTAAAGGAGTATATAAAGACCTGGACGCTACCATTGCAAAAGACGAAAAAGGCAAACCTATTATCTCTCCCAACGGGCAGGCTGTATATATGAAGTTTAATTACCCGAGTATAGGCTATACTTTTCAGCCAGGTGATGCCATTTACGAGGACATCAATCATGATGGCAATATTAATTACCAGGATGTCGTGTACCTGGGCAACAGCAATCCCAAATTTACCGGCGGGTTTGGTGCCTCTGGTTATTATAAAGGCCAGTGGAAGCTCACTGCTTTTTTTAATTACCGGATTAAGTATGATGTGATCAATGGGACCAAAATGAACACAACAAATATGTATGGCTTCGATAACCAAAGTACGGCTGTCCTAAGAAGATGGCGGAAAGAGGGAGATGTTACTGATATACCCCGCGCATTATACAGGAGCGGGTATAATTTCCTGGGGTCGGATCGTTACGTGGAAGATGCATCATTTCTTCGTTTCCGCTCTCTTACCCTGCGATACACTGCCCCTAAAACATTTGCAGACAGGATGAAATTGAAAAATTTGAGCGGCTATATTACTGTAGAAAACATTTTCACCTGGACAAAATATTCTGGCCAGGACCCTGAGGTCACCGTTTCAGGATCTGATCCGTTCAGGGTGGCATTTGATCAATCGTTTACACCAGCGGTAAGAACTTTTACCCTTGGATTAACCGCGTCTTTTTAGTTAAAATTCAATTGCGTAAAAATGTATAAGAACATAACAATAAAAATAACTTTCGCAATACTTCTTCTATCTGGTGCATCCTGCAAAAAATGGCTTGACCTTCAGCCGCGGGATGGTATTACCGGCGCTGCCTACTGGCAGACCAAAGAGCAGGTACAGGCGTCAGTCATGGGTTGTTATGCATCACTTCTTGGATCACCGAACGGGAGCAGGTCTTTGGCAGAACTTCTGTTTTTATGGGGAGAGTTAAGGGCTGACATGCTTGCGACAACCACGTTTACCATCAATGAGGAGATTGATATTATGAATGTCAATATTCTTCCTACTAACAGTATTACTAACTGGCGGTCGTTATATCAAACTATTAATTATTGCAATACCGTTATAGACTTTGCGCCACAGGTAATTGGCAGGGATCAGACTTTTACACAGGAAGCTTTAAATAAAAATATCGCTGAAGTAAAAACATTAAGAGCACTCATGTATTTCTACCTGGTAAGGAGTTTTGGTGAGGTGCCTTTGAAAATCAAGTCGACATCAAGCGACCAGGATATCGAACAAATTCCAAAAACGTCAAAAGACTCTGTACTGGCACAGATCATAAAAGATCTTACTGAAGCCGAGACAGACGCGGCCATCACTTATGGCGACAGGGCGTCGGATAAAGGCAGAGTTACAAAGTATACGGTCAATGCAATACAGGCAGATGTTTATTTGTGGATGGAAAAATATCCTGAATGTATAGCGGCATGTAATAAAATTATCAATTCCAACCAATTTGGACTTATAGATGGAACTTTTTCTAATACCTGGTTCAATACATTGTATGTTAATGGAAATTCAAATGAAAGCATTTTTGAATTTCAATTCGACAATCAACGGCAGAATACATTTTACCCACTGCTGGGTGCTTCGAGCCGGCGCCTTGTAGCTAACCCCCTTGTACTAACAGACATATTCGCGGTTGACTTCGTTAACCCGCTTAATATAGATATTCGCGGCGATGGGGCATCGGCGCGTTCTACGGACAATATGATATGGAAGTATAGCGGGTTAAGCAACGATAACAGAACACAAAGAGCTTCCACGCAATATTCGGCACATTGGTTTGTGTATCGCTTTGCGGATATTCTTCTTATGAAAGCGGAAGCCACTAACCAGGCCGGTAATGGCCAGGAGGCTTTAGATTTAGTTACAAGAATAAGAACCAGGGGCGGGGCCTTAGCAGTAACCAACACAAATCCCTCTCCTGGCGACAAAGATGCCGTAGCTGATTTTATCCTGGCGGAACGATCAAGGGAATTTGCATTTGAAGGGAAACGATGGTATGACCTTTTGAGAAATGCAAAGCGTGACAATTACAGGCGAATAAATATTTTATTGCAAATGGTGGCCAATACAGTACCGCCGGACAGGCAGCAATCAGCTATCGCCAAGTTCATGGATAAGAACAGCCATTATTTTCCTATTTATTTCTATGAACTACAGACCGACAAACAACTTGTTCAGAATCCATTTTACAGATAATAGATAAATCACCAGTATGAAAAAGAATATCAACAACATTACAATCATTGCAGCAAGCATGATTTGTCTTTTCTGTCTCATTAGTTGCCATAAAGTAAAGATTGTGACTGCAACTACCTCTGACCTGAATATATATCCCTATTTACAGGGCAACCCGGATCAATTTTCTGAGTGGGCCAAAATAGTTGATAAATCCGGGTACGCAGGCTTTTTAACTGCCTACGGTTCTTATACGATGTTTGCCCCAACAAATGATGCTGTTCGTCTTTACCTGACGGCTGTCAATAAACCATCAGTTGATGCCTTTACGGAGGCTGAAGCAAAGGATATGGTCACATTCCATTTGATCCAGGACACATTGATGACTAATCAATTTAAAGATGGAAAGTTGCCGACGGTAACGATGTATGGACAGTATCTTGTTTCAGGCGTTACCAATACAAATGGTGTTTCCAGCGTTACGATAAACCGACAGGCTTTAATCACGCAGGGCAATATCAGGACGGGCAACGGGTATATTCATGCATTGGACCATGTATTAAAGCCGGCTACAAAGTCAAGTGCCCAATTAATATCAGATGATCCCAGTTTATCAATTTTTAAACAAGCACTTGTTGCCACAGGATTTTTTGACACATTAAATACGATCAGCACTGCTACTCCGAAAAGATGGTTTACCGTCCTGGCTGAAACAAACCAGGCATTGGCTGATTCAGGGATTACCAGTTACAACGCTTTGTTTGCAAAATTATCCAATACCGGCAATCCACTGAATCCGTTGGATAGTTTGCATATTTATGTAGCTTATCACATCATTCCTGAGGCCAAGTATCTTGCTGATATCTCTTCTGCAAGCTCTCATTTTACCTTGCAACCCCTGGAAGTGCTTTCCTCAAAGCTTTCAGTAGAAAAGGTATTGATCAACGATCTTGAATTTAATGGCGTGCATGAACCGGGTGTTGAATTGACCAGGCCATCAAGCGATGTCTCCACAACTACAGGTGTGTTACATATTGCATCCTCGCACTTCCGTGCCAAGTTGCGTGTTCCTTTTCCTGTCTATTGGGATGTAGCTGATTTTCCGGAAGTCAGGAAATTACCTGCTATTTTCAGAAAGCCCGGAGCAACTCTTGATTTTGCATATGGTACGCTAAAAGATTTTAATTGGGACAATCCTGCCAATGTTATGACTTATTCCGGTGATGGACCAGCCAGCTCAAATTTTCCTACCTATTTCGGTGATCACCTGACCGTTCCCATGGGTACAACCAGCCGTCATCATTGGATTGAATTCAGAACTCCATTATTAGTGAAAGGGAAATATAATATTTGGATTTGCTACAGGGCGTCCAAAGGATCAGGAGCCCTTACAAGCAGTACACCTATAAGTGGGTCTAACTGCCCCGTCCAGGTTTCTTTTGATGGCGTAGCAACGTCAAGACAATTCAACTTCTGCATTCAAAGACCGTTGGGAACAGATGGCGAACTTCTGGCCTTAGGCTGGAAAAAGTATTCCGATTCATCGAGGATTGCCAATTCAACAGCCTACCAGTATATGTCGGGAAAATTTGTGGGCGCGGTGGATGTTGCAACAACCGACAGGCACATCGTGCGGTTTGATGTGCAACCCGCGGCTGGAACGGGCAACCCGAATAATTATTTGGATATGATCCACTTTATACCGGTGGATTGGTCAAGTCAGTTCCTGCCACGTATGGGCACAAATGGTGCATTCGTCAATTTTTAAACTTATCAGTATCTACAAATAATCATAGTAATGCGTTTTAGAAAAGAATATCTCTTACTGGCTGTTGTCTTACTGTCCGTTTTTATTGGCTGTAAGAAATGGGAGGACCATACTGCAGTTAACAACCAGGATCTGACAAAAGACCTCTCTACAGCCATTAAGGATGAACCCACACTTAGCCGGTTTGCGGAATTAATAACCCAGGCGGGATTGGACAGTTTGCTTCAATCATCGAAGACTTTTACCGTATGGGCTCCTTCCAATAGTGCGCTGAGTACCCTGGACCCATCTGTTACCAACGACATCAATAAGCTCAGGAGTTTTATACTGAATCATGTTTCTTACCAGTTATACTTCACAAGAGATGCACAAACATCAAAGCGTATAGGAATGCTGAACGGCAAGTATAATAATTTTCTTAATAATAAATTGGAAGATGCTACCATCACCAGCGCGGACAAGTATGTAAAAAATGGCGTCCTGCATATTATTGATAAATTCATTTTGGTACTTCCTAATTTATGGGATCATATTAATTCTACTACGGCACAATACACGCAAAACAGTTTTATTGCCGGATTAAATTTCTCTTCCTTTGATCCTTCTCTCGCTGTAATTGATAGTATCAGTTCTTCAACGGGGTTGCCGGTTTATCATCCCGGTACCGGCATAGTGATTAAGAACAGTTTTAATGAAAAAGTGTTTGATACACGAATGGAAGACAAGCAATACACCTACTTTATAATAGAAAATGCAGGGTTTATTTTAAAAGCTGATTCATTAAAGCCTTATTTTAAATCTTCGGCAACAGCTACCACCGATAGTCTCGACAAATGGAACATAGTAAAAGACCAGGTAGTGGATGTTTTGTATCCCACTGTTGCTTCCCTTCCTGCTGTTTTGGTGTCGAAGTTTGGCGTACCGATCCCTATAGATGCCTCTTTAATTACCGATTCGAAGAAAGTCAGCAATGGTATGGTGTACGTTGTGAGTTTATCAGGTGTCACTACGGCTTCCAAATTTCGGCAATCCGTTGTACAGGGAGAAGCTCCTTCTGGTTTTCAATCTGACAAAACAGCCAATACCAGTTACCGCGTAAGATCTAACCCGGTTGCCGGACAAAATTATTCCGATATCCTGGTATCTGGTCATGGCGTGACCGGTTATTATTCTTTTTACCGGTTAAGTGAAATGCCATCAATGAAGTATAATGTGTATGCATTTGCGGTGAATGATTTTCAAACAAATAATATGGTTCAAAGTATAATCCCTGTCTATTTTACAGCCCCGTCAACTTTTACCCCGTTGCCATGTATTTCTGTTCAATTGCCGGCAAACACAGCGCAACTATCTTATCCGGTACCATTAAAAACCGCAGCGGGAGCATATAATGAGGTTTTTTTAGGCTCGTTTACTTCAAGCTTATACGGCACACTGGACTTAAGATTAACATCGGCGGGAACAGCAAATCCGCCGGTATTGGGTTCAGCCGGCACTGGCCCGATAGTTTTGGATTATTTACGAATAGTCCCCATACCCTAAGTTTTTAATTATGATCAATTATCAGACGACCATGCAGCTAACTAAAATATTAATGGGTTTATCCCTCCTGCTGACGTGTACTGTTCTACATGCGCAGGAGAATAATGACCCGGCGATTGATAGTAGAAAACAGGATTCGGGATCTAATAACATAAGCGGGATAATAAAGGATGCTGCTACCGGAAAAGCGCTCGGAGGTGTCAAGGTTACATATAAAGATTATTCCGCTGCGATTAGCGACAGTACCGGATCTTTTTCCCTGGCTGTCCCTTCACTGTTTGTATCGGTCCTTCTGGAAGGAGAGGGATATCAATCCAAACAAGTGGCGTTGAAAGGGAAGAATAGCATTGCAGCAGAGTTGTATGAGGATACTTATACTTCGTTTTATGATTTGGCGCATTTCCCATTGGGTCCGATATCGCAAAATCACTCTCCCTTTGCAGCCACTTCCATACAGACGGATGGCAATTGGGGAAAGACAACTGAAACTCCTTCTTCCTATTTACAGGGCAGCGCTGCCGGCTTAAATTCGATAAGACGTTCCGGCACTCCCGGCATCGGGGCAACCATGTTTTTACGGGGCATAAATTCTTTGTACGCAACTAATCAGCCTCTCATTATCGTTGATGGAGTCATTTTTGATAACGCAAATTATGGAAGTCTTATTTCCGGTCATTATACCGATCCTTTATCTACCATCGATCCTAAAGATATTGACAATATAACTGTAATAAAGGATGGATCATCTGTCTATGGAACCAAAGGGGCCAATGGAGTCATCATCATTACGACAGCAAGAGCCCGGGAACTGGGAACTAAAATTGACTTTGCCATCTACGGCGGTATAAATTTTAAACCTGCTGAATACCCTTTAATGGATGCAGGGGAACACCGGGTTTATTTGTCAGAGATTTTGAAGTCCCAGGGATTAACCGACGCCCAGATACAAGCTTTACCCTATATGAATGATGACAAGTCCAACAAGGATTATTACCGGTATCATAATAATACGAACTGGCAGGACCTCGTCTTTCAGCAGGCTAATACGAGAAACATATATTTAAAAGTCACGGGCGGCGATAATATTGCCAAATATGCACTTTCGCTGGGCTACATGAGAAACGGTGCTCCCACAAAGGGCACTGGTCTCAGTCGTTACAATATGCGTTTCAACGGAGATTTGAATCTTAACAGGAAACTGAAGGCCACAACGAATTTAAGTTTCACATTTAATGACCAGAACCTTAGGGACCAGGGAACTGCTTCTAAAACCAGCCCGGAATTTCTTGCGTTGGTTAAATCACCATTGCTTCGTATCAAGGAGGTATCGGATGCCGGCATTGAATCACCAGTGTTGGCAGGAAGAGATACATTCAACATCAGTAATCCTTTGGTATTAACGGACAATGCAAACGGCTTCAGCAGGAATTATCGTTTTTTGGGTTCGATTGGTTTCGACTACCAGGTGTCACAATCATTTTCGATTGCTACTACTATAGGAGTGATTTATGATAAAACAAGGGAAAGCTTCTTTATACCTGCCAAAGGAGTAACAACTGATACGTTAGCCAGTGACATTGTAACGAGCCGCTCCGGTTCAATGGTTAAATCATTTTTTTCCTTGTACAATGATACCAGGATAGGGTATGCTAAAAGATTCCGTAACATTCATGACCTCTCTGCGAAAATCGGGATCCGGTATCTTAAAAGCAAGGCAGAACAGGATTTTGGACTAGGTTATAATTCTCCCATCGACCAGTTGATCAGTGTGCAATTTGGTTCAAATGCCTTACGAGAGGTGGGAGGATCGATAGGTGAATCCAGCTGGCTCAACACTTACTTTAACGCAGATTACGTCTATTCCGATAAGTATTTTTTATCATTCAACATGGCAATGGACGGTTCATCACGTTTTGGAGAAAATATTCCGGGTGCATTGGAAATAAATTCTAATAAATATGCTGTTCTTCCTTCTATTGCCGCAGCGTGGTTGATTTCTTCTGAGAAATTTGTGAAGGGCAAATTCATAGACCTGTTAAAACTAAGAGCTTCATATGGCTTAACCGGTAATGATGATATCGGTAATTATACGGCACGGCAAACTTATATTCCTCAAAATTTATTGGGACTGCAGGGTTTGGTACGCTCAGGCTTTGGAAATGACCAGCTTCAATGGGAACAAATAACGAAGCTGAATGCAGGATTAGATATTAGTGTTTTAAATGAGAGACTCAACATTTCTTTTGATGGATTTCACAATAAAACGGGCAAAATGCTGGTGTATGAAACTACACCCCCGGCATCAGGAGCAACATTTACACTCACTAACTCAGGTGCAATGACAACAAATGGAGTAGAAGCATCGGTAAATGCACGTGTAATAAACAAAACGATCAAGTGGGATATAGGTATTTCTGCTGCCAGGTCAACGACCATCGTTGATCACCTGCCGGTTGAAAAAATACTTACGTCTTTTGCCGGAGCCACTTTTGTGACCATGACAGGGGGAGCGCCCAATCGTTTTTATGGCTACGTGAGCAATGGAGTATTTATTTCGGATGCTGTAGCTGCCCAGGAAGGTCTCTCATTGAGAAAACCTGATGGCACCCTTCTTCCCTTCAAAGGGGGCGATATCCGGTTTGCTGATCTGAACAACGACCATATTATTGATGAAATGGACCGGAAAGTAATCGGCGATCCTAATCCATCTGTTTTTGGTGCTGTCACCACTAAACTCGGGTACAAAGGTTTTTCATTGGACGCATTATTTACGTTTATGCAGGGAAATGATATTTATAATTATACCAGGAACCAGTTGGAAGCTGAATCGGGTTATTATAATCA
>JANWHX010000011.1 GCA_025450235.1 Chitinophagaceae bacterium
GGAATTGAAATTGCATTGCAACGTTTACTGGAAACAATGTGCCACCGACTGCAGCAGGAACAAAAAGGTCTGCGCAGGGCCTTATTTAAAAGTTATTGCATCGATGGAAGAATAGAGACTCTTGAGATCGGCACTAATCGCCCCACGCATAATGCCAGGCATATTTTTAGACTGTTTGAAATTAAAATATCATCTATCGAACCGGGATTAGGAATTGAACTATTTGTCCTGGATGCTCCTACCGTGGAAGATGTTAAGCATTTGCAGGAAAAATTATGGGAAACAACCGGTGGCCTGGATGATATCGGCTTATCAGAATTATTAGATCGTTTAGCCGGCAAACTGGGTGCGAATCAAATTCACCGATATGTACCGGATGAACACTATTGGCCCGAACGATCCATCAGGCTGGCTTCATCACTGAACGAAAAAGCCATTACTGAATGGAAAGTTGACAGACCAAGACCTGTTCAACTTTTATCAAAACCTGAATTGATCTATGTCACAGCACCCATTCCAGATTATCCGCCAATGAACTTTCGGTATAAGGGGAAATTACATAAAATAATTAAGGCAGACGGCCCGGAACGGATCGAACAGGAATGGTGGATAGAAGAAGGAAAACACAGGGATTATTATTGTGTCGAAGATGAAGAAGGGCGTCGCTATTGGTTGTTTCGATCGGGACATTATTCGGATAAAAGCTATCAATGGTTCATTCATGGATTTTTTGCGTAAATGAAATGTGAAGGATATGAATTATACCGAGTTGCAGGTGACAACTAATTTTAGTTTTTTGCAAGGGGCTTCACACCCGGAGGAACTTGTTGAACAGGCAGACATTTATGGCTATAAGGAAATTGGGATCACTGATCATAATAGCTTTGCAGGACTTGTCCGCGGTCATGTTGCTGCTAAAGAAAAAGGAATACGTATCATCCCCGGTTGCCGGCTGGATCTGGTGGATGGTCTTAGCTTATTGGCATATCCAACTGGTAAGAACGCATATACCCTGCTTTCATCATTATTAACTATTGGAAATCTTCGTGCAGAAAAAGGGGAATGTCATTTATATAAGACAGATGTATATGATTATGCCAGGGGAATGAAATTTATTGTGGTGCCACCTCCCGTATTAAATAGTGGGTTTGAGTTTGACCCCGCTTTTGAAGAACAGCTTAAAGAATACAAACAAGTTTTAGGAAAAGAACTTTATATAACAGCATCACGCCGGTATCATGGGGATGATGGTAAATACCTGCATCGTCTTTCACAATTGTCTTTTAGGTTACAAATACCCATGGTGGCAACGAATGACGTGTATTATCATCACCCGGGGAGACGGCAGCTCCAGGATGTTTTGACCTGTATAAAAGAAAAATGTACCATTCAAACTGCAGGTTTCCGGCTTCATCCCAATGCAGAAAGACATCTTAAATCAATCCAGGAGATGTTTCGTTTATTCAGGCATTATCCCGATGCCATACGACGCACACAGGAAATTGCAGAAGCTTGTCAATTTTCTTTATCTGAATTAAGATATGAATACCCGGAAGAGTTAACCAGTAATGGTCGTACTCCGCTGGAGGAACTTACATTTCTTGCCTGGCAGGGCGCCAGAGAACGTTTTGGAGATCGTATTCCTGACAAAACAATTGCCGCCATTAATCATGAATTAGGGTTTATCAAACAAATGAATTATGCGAATTATTTTCTTACGGTTCATGATATAGTTCGTTTTGCCAGGAAAAACAATATTCTTTGCCAGGGTCGTGGCTCTGCGGCCAACTCCACAGTTTGTTATTGTTTGGGTATTACATCGGTTGATCCAACCAAATTTGAGCTCCTTTTCGAACGCTTTATTTCTTCAGCTCGCAATGAGCCACCTGATATTGATGTGGATTTTGAGCATGAGCGACGGGAAGAAGTTATACAATATATATATGAGAAATATGGACGTGACAGGGCAGCGATCGTGGCCACCGTTACACAACAACATCAAAAAGGAGCGTTAAGGGATGTAGGAAAGGCAATGGGTCTTTCTGTTGATACGATCAATCGTATATCAGCATCTGTATGGGAGTTTACCGATGAATGGTTTGAGGGAGACCGGATCAAAGAGCAGGGATTGAATCCCCATGATAAATTACTCCGGAAAGTGCTGCAACTTACAAAGCAAATGATGGGTTTTCCGAGACAACTGGGTCAGCATACCGGCGGATTTGTTATTACCAACGGAAAGCTCAGCGATCTATGCCCGATATTGAATGCACGTATGGAGAACCGGACATGTATAGAATGGAATAAAGATGATATTGATGCATTGGGTTTTTTAAAAATAGATGTTCTTGCATTAGGAATGCTCACCTGTATCCGGAAGGCCTTTGATCTTTGTAAACTACATTATGGTCTTGACTTAACTCTTGCCAATGTTCCACAGGATGATCATGCTGTTTATGAAATGATCTGCCATGCAGATACGATCGGGGTTTTTCAAATTGAAAGCCGGGCACAGCAATCTATGTTGCCGAGATTAAAGCCGCGTAGTTTTTATGATTTAGTAATTGAGGTGGCTATTGTCAGGCCGGGACCCATCCAGGGCGATATGGTGCATCCTTATTTGCGACGCCGTAATGGAGAAGAACAGGTTGAATATCCATCGAAAGAATTAGAAGAGATATTGAGACGGACTTTAGGTGTTCCTTTATTCCAGGAACAGGCGATGAAGATCGCTATTGTTGCCGCAGGTTTTACAGCAAGTGAAGCAGATGGGCTTCGCCGAAGTATGGCCACATTTAAAGCAAACGGGTTGGTATCTAAGTTCCATGATAAATTAATCAATGGTATGATCAGCAATGGCTATACCCGTGACTATGCTTACCGTGTTTTTAAGCAGCTCGAAGGTTTTGGCAGTTACGGTTTTCCCGAAAGCCATGCGGCCAGCTTTGCATTGCTGGTATATGTTTCTTCCTGGATAAAGTGTTACTACCCCGATGTCTTTGCCTGTGCATTATTGAATAGTATGCCAATGGGGTTTTATCAACCGGCACAGATCATCATTGATGCCAGGAAGCATGAAGTGGAAGTAAGGGCTGTGGATATCAATTATTCTGACTGGGATAATTTGCTTGAAGAAAAGTCAAACAAATATTGCTCACTTCGTCTTGGATTCAGGCAAGTGAAAGGTTTGCGGGAAGACGATCTGAAATTGTTTGTGTTGGGCAGGAAAAAAATGTATTCAAATCTTAATGAGATTCGCGACACAAATCTCTCTGGAACAACCCTTGAAAAATTAGCTGATGCAGATGCATTCAGATCAATAGGGCTGGATCGTCGCCGGGCTTTATGGGAATTGTCAGTAAAGGACCGGCCTGTTGCTCTCTTTTCCGGCCATTCTTCTGAAGATGCTGAAAAGATTTCATTGCCGGAAATGAGTTTGTCTGAGCATGTCGTTCATGATTATGCTTCAACATCTCTGTCTATAAAAGCGCACCCTGTGAGTTTTATCAGGGAAAAACTTCAGCAGTTGCATATACTATCGACTAACGACCTATCTGCTGCCAAAGACGGTGATGTAGTAAAAGTCGCCGGGCTCGTATTGGTGAGGCAAAGACCCGGCACTGCCGGTGGTATTTGTTTTATGACTATTGAGGATGAAACAGGTTTTGCCAACGCGGTGATCTTTGAGAATTTGTTTGAAAAATACAGGAAGGAGATACTGCAATCAAGACTGATTATGATAGAAGGGAAATTGCAGGTAGAAGGAGAAGTTATACATGTGATCCTAAGCTGTTGCTATAATCTGACCAAATTGTTGCGTGATCTCACTCCATCTCATGATGAACAGCTGCCCTTGTTAACACTTTCACATGCTGATGAAAAAAGTTTGCCCCCGAACACGGACAAAAAATCACCCATAACCGGCAATGCAGGAAAGATCTTTCCGGAAGCAAGAAATTTCAGGTAAAAGATGATGTCGCCCGTCGTCTCATCATCGAATAAGTAAAACAAAGGCCTTCAAAGAATCTAAAACGCATTCTTTTCTCCGCGCATCACATTAATAATGGTCATGAAAAATATTTTGATATCCAGTAGCAGGTTCCAGTTTTCCAAATACCAGAGATCATGTTCCACCCTTCTTTGCATTTGTAATACGTTCTTGGTCTCACCACGGAAACCATTTATCTGCGCCCAGCCCGTAATTCCCGGTTTTACGAATTGCCGCACCATATACTGACCAATCAATTTGGAATATTCGTCCGTATGTTTAAGCATATGGGGACGCGGACCCACAATACTCATATCTCCTTTAAGGACATTCAAAAACTGCGGCAATTCATCGAGACTGGTTCGTCGCAGGAACCTGCCTAATTTCGTTATCCGATTGTCCAAAGGAGAGGCCTGCTGGGTATCTGCATTCTTATTTAAATGCATGCTTCGGAATTTGAGACAACCAAAACTGCGTTTATTCTTGCCGGTACGGAGCTGGATAAAAAAGATTGGCCCGCCTGATTCCAAAAAGATAAGAAGACTGATAATAGGGATGAGCCAGGATAAGATTAAAGCAACAATCAGGAAACTCACCGTGATGTCAAAGATTCTCTTACTAATGCGGTTGCCCCAATCTTCCAATGGCTCATTTCGTAATGAAATAATCGGGATTTCCTTCAGGTAGTCGATATACATTTGTTTCTTGATGAAGATCCCCAGGTCAGGCACGAGCCTGAATCGGATACAATTATCTTCTGCTCCCTGGATTAGCTTATACAAGTCAGGGTTATGCTCGGGTGCTATCGTCGAGTATATTTCGTTAACACCATATTTCTTACATATATCCAATGAATCAGCGACCCCTGTCAGGATCGGGTAATTGGATAATTCATGAATATTCTGGTATTCTTCACAATAACCAATGATCTCGTTAACCCCGTCTTCAGACAGATAATTTACCAGTTTTTTTGACAGGCTATTATACCCGATAATCACGACTTTATTTTCCCTTCGGTCGGTCTTTTTCAAATATTGGTAGGTAAACAAGTAAAGAAGCCTGTTGATCAGTAAGGCCACGGGAATACCCGACAAAACAAGAACGATAAATACCCGCGATATCAGCAGGAAACGGAAAAAGAACAGGTAAATGATCACAGCGAGCAGGAGGTATATGTATGCCTGCAGTGAATTTTTAGTAAACTTTTCAAAACTTCCAATAAAACGTTCATGATAGATATTCTTCAACCAGGCTATACCGATCCATACTACGTTGAGAAAAAAAATGAAATAGATGTATTGCACGTTCGGTCTCTTGTGCAACATGAATTGAAGGGAAAAGAAAACGATATTAATCACTAAGACATCCAGTACGGCCAGCCTGAGTTGTAATGTTCGTAAAAAGCGATGTTTCATTTTATTGGGGAAAAAATAAAAGCAAATCCCTGGTTAGGGAATCGACTGATTAAAAGAGAGTAGTTAGACTTTCGCAGATAGAGGAGAAAACTTAAACAGTAAAGGGTGTTCAACTCGCTTCGGCATACGAATAGACAAAATCATGCCCATACAACTTTAAGAGCTGCAGATCATGTTCTACCATTTCCTTTACGAGGATGGATAGAGAAGTGCGTGGCTCCCATCCAAGTTTTGTTCTTGCCTTTGTTGCATCGCCAATCAGCAAGTCGACTTCCGTAGGGCGGAAATAAGCAGGGTCCACAGCGACAACTTCTTTTCCTATTTCGGGTGAATACAGCGCATTGTTACAGGCAGCGATATATCCTTTCTCATTTACACCCTGGCCGCGGAAGACGATCGTAACGCCGACTTCAGCAAAAGCCATCGTAACAAACTCCTTGACGGAAGTGGTGATACCTGTAGCGATCACAAAATCTTCCGGTTCGTCCTGTTGTAATATCATCCACATCGCTTCGGCATAATCCCGGGCATGGCCCCAATCACGTTTTGCTTCGAGGTTGCCAAGATAAAGGCAGTCCTGAACACCCAAAGCAATCGCGGCTACCCCTCTCGTGATCTTCCGCGTGACGAATGTTTCGCCACGAACAGGACTCTCATGATTGAAAAGAATGCCGTTACAGGCAAACATATTGTAAGCTTCACGATAGTTGACAGTGATCCAGTAGGCATAGAGTTTGGCGACCGCATACGGGCTTCTTGGGTAAAACGGCGTCTTCTCATTTTGCGGTACTTCCTGCACCAGGCCATACAATTCAGAAGTGGAAGCCTGGTAAATCCTTGTCTTTTTTTGCAGTCCAAGAATGCGGATGGCTTCCAACAAGCGAAGTGTGCCAATTCCATCTGCATTCGCCGTATACTCAGGGGTATCAAAGCTAACTTTTACATGGCTCATGGCGCCGAGATTATAAATTTCATCTGGCCGTGTTTCCTGGACAATCCGGATAAGATTAGTACTGTCGCTGAGATCGCCATAATGCAACCTGAACCGGATGTTCTCGTCATGCGGATCCTGGTATAAATGATCAATGCGTCCTGTGTTCATCAATGATGAACGACGTTTTATGCCGTGGACGGTATACCCTTTTTGCAAAAGCAATTCCGCGAGATAAGATCCATCCTGCCCGGTGATACCGGTAATCAGAGCCGTTTTCATTATTTGTGGTTTAATCTGTATTTTTTTGACGTATCGATCTTATTTCGTCATATCGCCTTATTCATATAATAGGACCGCTCATTTACATTGATAACCTCAATGCGGGATTTAGGCACTTCGGCTACAAGAGCATAACCAAGAGATGGCAACAATACTTTGACCGATTTACTTCTTATTTCTGTTATATTACCTTCCCACTGCTGAAACGGTCCGCTAATGATCTTCACCCTGTCGTTTAAATTGACGTCTATTTGCTCAAGCCTTATATTCTGATTTTCCGACAAGAAATTCCGGATGACATTAATTTCTTCATCTTTGATGATGGCCGGCCTGCCGAGCCAGTAAACAAAATTCAGGATACCGTCAGTTTGTCTTACCGGCAGATGATCAGTGTCATTTACATTCACAAACACATAGGATGTGAATAGGGGCTCAAGGATGGTCTTTTTCCTGTCTGACCATTGTTTTACCGACTTATTTAAAGGGCAATAATTCTCTATTCGTTTCCTGCTTAATAGTTCGGCGACTTTTTTCTCCCATTTTGGGCGGGTATATACCGCATACCAGTTCTTTCCGCTGCTCATACTCATAGATGTTCTTATTTTGTTTTTTGTTAATGACTTCGTCCATTCCGGTCACAGTTCCCTGTTAACGGGCCACTTTCATTATTATGTATTAGGATTATTGCCTGGGTTCCGAACGAACCGGGCATGGTTTACTCAAAGCTAACTCGGGTCCATACTAGTTGTCATTTTTTTCTTTCACACATTAATTCATAAAATTCTCACCTGACAGAAACAATTGCTTTGATAAGGCTTGGCATATTGAGACGGACTTCTTTTTAGTGTTTTGTCAATAAGGAGTGGATTCATTTTCTAACGGTTAAAAGGACAAGAGAATATTCCAAAAATGATACCATGACATTTTCATGTATTTTTCATTCAGATTCAGGCGGATAACTGCCGAATATGTGCAAGGTGAGTAACACAACAGATACAACTGTATATTTTTTTTCCTGTTTTATCCTGAGGCCATACATGACGTCACTCCATTTTTTAAGCAGTTATTTTTTTCTGCTCATTTATTAAAACAACGGATGTTGGTTTGTCCTGGAAGTTGTTGGTCAGTTTTTGTAAAGCAAATTCCCAATTCTTTAATATCGCTTCTTTCGACAGGTATTTGCCAGCATAGTACCGGGCATTATTTCGGAAATTCTCCAGGCTATTCTCCAGTGCAAAACGGATTCCCCGGGCCAACTCCCGGTGATCATCCGGCTCCACCACGATCCCCATTTCATTTTTGTGGATTAATTTGTACAGCGTGCTTCCCTCGGCAGCCGTAACAATTGGGCAGCCTCCTGCCGCCAATATTGACGTAAGTTTACTGGGCATCACGAGATCAGCTGCATTTTTTTTCTGTAAAACAAGGTGGACGTCAGCGATTGCCAGAAGGGCCGGCAGTTTTTCATAAGAAACCAGTTGATGAAAATGGATATTGCTGAGACCCGCTTGCGTAGCGGCCTCCTTAAGTTTCAACTCTGCTCCGCCGGAACCAACAATTACGAACTTGACCGAGGGATTTTCACGGAAATATTTTGCTGCTTCGATAATATTTTCCAATCCTTGTTTTTCGCCCAGGTTCCCTGAATACAGAACGACCTTGTCACTACCGGAGAGCCCGAGTTCCGAACGAAGTGATTTCTCTTTAGTTATTGGATGTATCAGGGTTTCGTCCACCCAATTAGGAAACAAAAGGCAATTGGCTGCGGCTATACCTTTGTTTTTTATTTTATTCATTAATCCTTTGCTGATTGTTGATACAGCTGAACTTCCCCTGAGAATTAGCCTTTCCATAGCAAACATTGTGTGCAGGAGATGCCGGTTGTTTATCATATGCAATTCCCGGGCAACGTCTACCTGTAAATCCTGGATATGCGTAACAATTTTCGTTCGCCTGAGTTTTGAATATAATAGGGGTAAGGCTCCCAGGTGAAATGGAGGAGAGACACTAATAACTACATCATACTTTCTTTGGAACAGTTTCATGATCCAAATGGGGAGTGTGCTGAGCACAAAAGAAAACTCATGCAGGATCCTTTTCGCCGACGATACCTTTTGGGGCACATACAAGGGGCAACGATACACTCTTACACCATCCACCCATTCTTTATGCCACCATTTTTTTCTGTAGGTTGAACTTATCTTCCACTGCGGATAATAAGGCATACCGGTTATCACATCGACGGAGTGGCCGTTTTTAGCCAACCAGCTTCCCATTTCCCCGGTATACTTGCCAATTCCAGTCAGGTCAGGAGCGTAGTTGATTCCACAAATAAGGATTTTCATTACATATTGATTTTAAATAAAAGCACGAAACAAACATTACGATGGGCAAAGCACAGCTCATCTGCCTTGTCTGGTGAATTTGCCACTCATCTATTCTACATTAGGAAAAATCTACTTAAGCATTTTTATAAGGGTTACCGGATATCGTACTCCGAATTTTTATGACCCGGAAAAGACCATTCTATGCCAAAAAGAAAACCTGTAACAGCGGTGAGTTGCCCGATATCAAGACCAATGGCTGCCTTTACAGTTAAATTCTTATCGGGTACCCGGAAATAAACCTCCTGCAGCCCATAAAACTGTCTTTTACCGGAAGCGAATAGGGTAGTGTTGTTCAGGCTCCCATAGTTTTTTGTATATGTGAGGAGCGTTTTCGCCCCGACTACTTCAGTGATTGAATAAATCGCGCCTGTATGCATTGCAAAAACCCTGTTATTAATGATATTGGCATTACCGGGAATACTACTATCCGCAACATTCCAGTCAAAGGGTCGCATTTTTGGAAAATATTTACTGGCTCTCGTCGTGTTAAGAAAAAGCGGAGTACCAATAATATTATTTTGGTATTCCCAACCGGTCTTATAGATACTATTGTTGTAATAACTTTCCTGTTTGCTGCCGGCAATGCTATTATTTATACTCCGGGTAGAAATGAATTCAAATAGTACTTTCTCCAGCCTTGAGTTATTCTTCATTGATACAATGAAACCAGCGAGGATGTTTTTATTATGCAGATCAATGTCCTGTTTTCCTTCAAAAGGCTTTTGCAGGTAACCATGAATGGCTGCACCTTCAGTTTCCCAATAAACGCCTCCGTCCAGCACACCTCTGTGATCGCCGGCATGAACACCGCCATCCGTCTCTGAATTCATATTTTCTGTCTCCCGGGCAAGTAGTACGTTCCGGAAACCTGATAATGATCTGTCGAATTGCTCGTCACTACGTCTGCCACCCCATTCAGCGAAGTGTTCTATTCCTGCATAAAATTTAAGATTCCGGGGGCCAATACGTAAGAAGAAAGTTTTTTCATGATAGTATGAGTTCTTTATATACCGGTTGTTTCCTAACCATCCA
>JANWHX010000012.1 GCA_025450235.1 Chitinophagaceae bacterium
CCCGTGCTGAAATATCCAACGCGGTTATCTTCAAAGCGCGGCTTCATTGGTTTTTCGGGAAGTAATAAAAGCGAGCTGTTCATTTCTAAAGTAACTGTCGCCTGGCTGGGTGGTGAAGGTATGCCCGGTGTAGGGCCTGAAGATTTTAAAAAAGTTTTTACCGTAGTGATTTCCACGTTGACCGGAAACGGTCTTACTGATACAATATAAGACTTGTCATTTTGAAAGCTACCGGCCTGGAATTGTGATTTTGCAAAACCTGCAAAACCAAAGATCTCATTATCGGCGGTAATATTATCAGTGACATCAATTACTACTCCGCTTCCAAGACTGTCAGGTGCGTTCGCCTTAATATCATAAGCAAAAACAATGGGTTGAATATTGCTGTTCAGAACCGACTTGTACATCGGTTTAGAACTGTCGCTTGGATTGACACGATAGGAAATATTCTTTAAGAAGAGTTTATTGTTCGGGCCTTTTTCAAAACGAATCACATTCTGTCCCACCTGGTCGCCGGCATATCCAAAGAATGCTTTGGGGCTTTCTACCGATGATTTTGAAACGCGGTTGACGACCAATATATCACGCCCCAGGAGTTTTGCAGGCAGTTCAAAAAAGTACTTCTCGTCGATTTTGTGAACGACAAACATTCCTTTGCGGGTGATGGCCTTGTCGGTAATTACCTCTTTATAAGGTCTCGGACCGGTTGACGGCCCTCCTGTTCTTCTGCTGGTATCTGTTCTTGGTCCGCCCGGCTGCGCAATTACAGCCGAATAAACAGATACAGCCATGATCAATAAAAAAAAACGGTTGAAGACTTGTGGCATATAATTCGATTTGATGAATAAAAATCGGCTCAAGATACGCAAAGCCATGGTTAAACTTTGTTTATAAATAGTTTTTACATCAATGGTTAATAAGAATGAATAATCATGTGAAACTATGTATTCCCCTGGCTGCATCCCTTAATCGTGCCGGTAGAACTTAATCATTAATACAGTAAAAAATAGTCGCATATAATACAACAAAAAACCACTCCGGCGACCGGAATGGTACATTGAAATATAATAGTTTGTATTTGATCTGTCAAGATGCAGTTGAGTTTTTCAGGAAATGGATATATTCGATAAAAATCCGAAATCCCAAGCTCGAAATCCGAAAAGTCTCCCATCGCGGTCGGTTTTTTCGAATTTCGGGTTTCTTATTTCGAATTTATTTGGAGCTTGTTTCTTGGACCTTAAATTAAACTTTATCTGACATTGTCCGTAAGATGAAGTGTTGATAATTCAAATTATATCACACTATTAATTTATCCTTTCTTTTTGCCTTTGGGCGCAAACATAGCAAGCATTCTTCGTCCTTCCATTTTCGGCATGCTTTCGAGCACACCTATTTCTGCAAGCCGTTCTGCAAATTTCAACAACAACAGCTGGCCGCGTTCCTGGAATTGAATAGCCCGGCCTTTGAATTGCACGTAGGCTTTGACTTTGTTGCCATCCTTCAGAAAACCTTCAGCATGTTTTGCTTTGAAGTCAAAATCATGGTCGTCTGTATTGGGAGTAAAACGAATTTCTTTTACTTCGGAGACTTTGCTTTTAGCTTTCATCTCCTTTTCCTTTTTCTTTTTATCGTAAAGGAATTTGTTGTAGTCTATGATCTTGCAAACAGGTGGATCTACCGTTGGAGAAATTTCTACCAGGTCAAGTTGTTGATCTTTTGCCATTCGCAAGGCATCCTGGAGTGAATAAACTCCCACCTCTACATTCTCACCTACCAGTCGAACCTGCGGCGACCTGATAAAATGGTTGATACGATGTTCTGCTTCTTTGCGGGGAACAAATCTTCCCCTAAATCCACCTTTGTTAAATCCGCCACCGCCTGGTTTGAAACCTCCGCCGGGTGGCCTGTTGAACCCGCCGCCGGGTTTTTGTGGTACTGCCATTTACTTTTTTTCGTTAAGCCCCATCCCTGGCCAGGGCAATTGTTTTAATTTTTATTACTTCTTTTATTACTTCCTCATCCAGAGCTCGAGGAAATTTATTTTTGTTACCCACAACCACTCACTCGCTTCTTCTTTCTTTTATCTCTTCTGCTGCTCCTTCAATAAACTCATCTATACTCTTCACTCCAAGATCACCCTTGCCTTGTCTTCTTACAGCCACTTTGTTTTCATTCATTTCCTTTTCACCGACTACAAGCATATAAGGAACTTTCATCAATTCGGTATCCCTTATTTTCTTGCCGATCTTTTCATTCCGGTCATCAACTTCGGCACGAATATCCGCTTTTTTCAGTTTCTGCGAAACTGTTTTGGCATAATCCAGGAACTTATCACTTATCGGCAGCAGTTTTACCTGTACCGGCGCCAGCCACAGGGGAAATTTGCCTGCATAATGCTCCAGTAAAAAACCGATGAAACGCTCATGTGTGCCTAGGGGCGCCCGATGAATAATCAATGGAGTTTCTGCTTTGTTGTCCTGGTTAGTAAACTGGAGCTTGAAGCTTCTTCCTTGTGCAAAATCAACCTGGTTTGTGGCCAATGTAAATTCACGGCCAATGATGCTCCAAATCTGCACGTCTATTTTCGGCCCGTAAAAAGCTGCTTCATCCTGTACCTCAACATAAGGTGTCTTTGTCTTTATGAGGACATCCCTGACCAACTCTTCTGTTTCTTTCCAAAGTTCCGGCTCATCCACATATTTTTTTCCAAGTTTCGCCGGATCATGGAGGGACAAACGCATCACATATTTATCTACCCCAAAAATCCTGAAATATTTAAGATACATTTCATTCACCGCCTTGAACTCTTCATAGAATTGTTCTTTGGTGCAATAGATATGCGCATCATTCATGTGCAGGCAGCGCACCCTCATTAATCCAAACAGTTCACCGCTTTGTTCATAACGATAGCAAGTGCCGTACTCGGCCAACCTAAATGGCAGATCTTTATAACTCTTGGGCTCGGCTGCGAATATCTTATGATGATGGGGACAGTTCATTGCTTTCAGATAGTATCTCTGCCCTTCAAGCTCCATCGGCGGGAACATACTATCCTGGTAATAGGGCAAGTGACCGCTGGTGATATACATACTTTCTTTCGCAATGTGAGGAGTTACCACTCTTTTATATTCGCCGGCCAGTTCTGTTTCTTTAGCCAGTTTTTCTAACTCTTCGATAACGATCGTTCCATTGGGCAACCATAAAGCAAGACCAGGCCCGACATCATCATCCATGGTGAAGATGCCCAATTCCTTTCCCAGTTTCCGGTGATCTCTTTTCTTTGCCTCTTCAAGCAGGTGCAAGTATTCATCCAATTCTTTTTGCGACGGGAAAGAAACACCATATACCCGCGTCAGCATTTTATTTTTCTCATCTCCTTTCCAATAAGCCCCGGCAATGTTTGTGAGTTTTATAGCTTTTATGAATCCTGTATTCGGAATATGTGGCCCGCGGCAGAGATCAGTAAAGTTTCCCTGCGTGTAAAAAGTTATTTCACCATCATTCAAATTGCCTAAGAGATCCAGCTTATACTCATCCCCTTTTTTATGAAAATATTGAATGGCTTCGGGTTTGGTGATTTCTTTTCTTACATACACATTATTTTGCTTCGCCAGTTCATTCATCTTTTTTTCCAGCGCCGCGAGATCTTCTTCGGTCACTTTTCTGTCCCCAAGATCCATGTCGTAATAAAAACCGTTTTCAACCGGTGGACCTACCCAGAATTTTACCCCGGGAAACATTGTTTCTACGGCCTCAGCCATCAAATGCGCTGATGAATGCCAGAATGTGCTCTTGCCTTCGTTATCGTTCCAGGTTAATAATTTTAGTGAAGCGTCCTCATTAATCGGACGGGTTGCGTCCCAGACCTGGCCATTCACGCTGGCGGCAAGAACCTTTCTTGCCAATCCTTCTGAAATTGATTTGGCTATATCTAACGAAGTCGTTCCTTTTTCGTATTGCCTTGTTGCTCCATCCGGGAATGTGACATTGATCATTGTACTGTTGCCTATTTTTTCTTAAAACTTCAGTCCGAACATTCGGGCTGCAAATTTAGTGAAGTCAGGTTAAAGATAAGGCTGTATTAAGCATGTGGAAGTGGATCAGTTTGACTTGGATGCAGTGAACTTTTTAAAAAAGAGCCACTGATCCACGGACTAAGGCGCATTCTGACCTCCGTGCATCCGTGGTAAATTCAAATCCGCCGCGGCGGATCGCCGCCTACTCAACAGGTGCAATATGGAATAATAATATTCGAAATCCGGTGGAGATTGAACCACAAATCTCATTTTTTTTGCCGGTCATCATTGACGTCTTGCGGGGGTTAATATTAACAAACTATTGCCCGGAGCTGATCTTCCAATAGGGAGTTATTTACTATTTTTGGGTTCCATGAAACGGATTGCCCAACACAGTCGATTACTTCTATCACTTCTCTTAGCCGTTTTTTCACTTACTTCTTTTTCCCAGGAGGTCACCGGTATTTGGAAAGGTTATTTTATTTCAGATGATGGACAACACTACCGCCTCGAATTCCAGGTGAAACAAAACTCCAAGGGTGAGGTTGCCGTTTCCGGGGTCTCTTATTCCTGGCAAGATGATATACAGTTTTACGGTAAAGCCACGATGACAGGCAGCTTTATCAAAACTTCAAAGAATTTTAGGATAAAGGAGATCAAGACCGTGGAGGTAAAAAGTGCCACCGGGTACGGCACCTGTATCATGAATTATAATCTTGTCTATAGCCGCTCCGGTAAAGAGGAATTTTTGGAAGGAACTTATTTAGGCAAGCAGGAAGTCAAAGGCCGCGTCAATACTTATGAATGGGGTGATTGCGGAGGTGGAAGAGTATACCTTCGAAGAGTGACGACCTCTGATTTTTATGTGGAGCCCTTCTTACGGAAAAAAAATACTGTCACTGTACCGCCTTCGACGAAAGACAGCACAGTAAAAAAAACTCCTCCCCCGATAACCAGGAAACCGACAGTTACCGCCAAAAGAAATCCTGTTGAAAAGCCGCCAACCAAACCCTCAACAACGAAATCCAATCCACCTGCAAAAACTGATACAGCGGTTAAATTAAATCCGCCTACAACAAAAATCACGTCTAAACCTGTCATCAATGTACCAACAGTATTGAAGGTAAGAAGTAATGAATTGATGAAATCGCTGGTGGTAAATGACGAAGACGTCGTGGTGAAATTGTACGATAACGGCGAGATCGATGATGATACTATCTCCATTTATTATGATAAAAAATTGCTCTTATCCAGCCAGCGGCTTAGCGGCACACCGATCACTGTCAGATTGAAGATTGAGGACGATGAGATTCATGAATTGGTGATGGTGGCAGAGAACCTTGGGCGGATACCACCCAACACGTCGTTGATGATAGTAGATTCAGGGGAGCAACGCTTCGATGTCCGCATTACGTCTACTGCACAAAAAAATGCGCTGGTACGTTTCAGATATGAAAAGCCAAAATAACCTCATCCTTGCTCCCTCCGTTGCCGGGAGAGAATAACCGTTTCTGTAATTTTCTAAAATGCTTCGGACATTTTCATCTATTTTCAATGCTAATGCAGCGGGTATTTCTTTTAGTGATCTTTTTGTCTACATTCTTTTGTGCCGGGGCACAGAATATTAATGGTATCTGGAAGGGTAAACTGGTAATGGAACCCGGAGGGTGTTTCCCTGTTTATAATATCGAATTGCAAATACTCATCAGCGGACCAAATATCACCGGCAGATCCTACCATTACTCAGACACTACCAATTTTGTAAAAGAGGTTTTTGAGGGCTTATACGACAGTGTGGCAAGGAGTATGGTCATTGCTGAGAATAGTGTCGCCACCTTTCGTATCCCGCCGGATTGCATACCCTGCATCAAGCGCTATGCATTGAACTTTCATACAGATGGTACGGAACAACAACTACGTGGCTCATGGACCGGTAAAACGATGGATAATAAAAACAGTTGTCCCCCGGGCACTATCGTGCTCACCCGTATTGAAAAGTCGGCTTTCAAAGCTGACCTGCCGCCTAAACTTGAACTCAGAAAGAATGAATTGGTACGAGAGATCTTTGTCGATACGGGAAACATTAAACTCGATTTTTATGACAACGGCCAGATCGACGGCGATACCATCTCAGTATTTGTAAACAATATGCCGATAGTGTCCTACCAGGTGTTAACTGCCAGGCCTATCACAACTACGGTACGCGTTGATTTAAAAAGACCGTTGCAGGAAGTGATCATGGTGGGAGAAAATCTTGGCTCCATTCCCCCGAATACCGCTTTAATGATCGTTAATGCCGGTGATAAACGCTATCAGCTGTACCTGACCTCGGATGATCATAAGAATGCATTGGTGAGGTTTATTTATGAGAAGCCGAAGTAAAAAAGAAGGCCGGCCTCCCCAAACCCCTCCAAAGGAGGGGCTTTAGAACCCTAAACTTTAGATCTTATAAGAGTGATCAAAGAGATAAAGAGAAACATTCATAAAAAAAACTATGAGCACAAAAACAATCTCGAAATCATAAGACTCCAAGAACCCTCCTTTGGAGGGCAGGGAGGCCGTATTCTCTAAAATCCTCTTTGCGTAGTCGTCGGCTGTGCCAATTCTTTCCGCGGTAGTTTCTCATCACGCATTGCCGCGTTATATACAAACGATGCAACAATAACAGAAGCTTGCTTCAGATCCTCCGGAATAAGATGATCATATGAATCCATGTTGGTATGATGAGTACGTGTGTCATACTCAATTTCATCCTGTATGAATTGAAAACCGGGAACACCTACCCTGTCGAATGAAAGATGATCTGTTCCTCCCGTATTGTTTATAGTCAGTGTTTTTGCTCCCAAATCACTAAAAGGCTCCAGCCATTTGGCAAATATCGGGCGCACGCCTTCATTACCCTGCATGTATACTCCACGTATCTTGCCTGTTCCATTGTCCAGGTTAAAATAAGCTGTGATCTTTGGCTGCTCTTTAAATACCCATTTACCGTTGGCGGTATCAGCTACATGATTCTTCACATAATTTCGGCTGCCATACAAACCTTGTTCTTCACCGCTCCATAACGCAATGCGGATAGTCCGGCGTGGCTGTACACCAAGTGACTTCAAAATTCTCACCGCTTCCATCATTACCGAACAACCGGCCGCGTTATCTGTTGCGCCAGTAGCTGCATGCCACGAATCGAGATGGCCGCCAAGCATCACCACTTCATCTTTTAATGCAGGGTCTGTCCCCGGTATTTCAGCGATCACATTGTATCCCTTCAGGTCATCTGAAAAGAACTTTGTTTTCACGTCTGCTTCCAATTCAACTTTGATACCGGCTTCCACCAAACGTTGCAACCGTAAATAATCATCACTCGAGAGTGTGACATTGGCGGGCGCTTCCGCGGCGTCCTTTGTATAACTACCGCCACTGCTCACGAATAAAGTTCCGTCGTTGCCGCTGGCATTCATGCTTAAAACCAGGGCCGGTCTTTCTTTCAAAAAGAATTCTGTCATTTTCCGCTGGACTGCATTGCGGGCAAAGAAAGCAGCCCGTGTGGCTGAATCGCCCTGGAACCTGTTTCCTCCCTGTCCTCCACGGTTTGCACCCTGTGGTCGTGCATTTGCCATTTTATCCAGAGTGGTATCTGCATAGCGATTGCCATCCGCTTCAAAAGATGGTTTCAGTTGCGTGGTGGACCATGTCATTACGATCTTATCCTTGATCTTACCCGCATACTTCATTAATTCTACCGTGTCCATTGCTTTTATTAACACAACATCTCTCTTGATTTCTTTCTTGCCGGGAGTACTGCCGGTCCAGGCACGGGGTATGGCTATCAATGGCTGATAGTACGGAGATGTCATCGCCACATAGCAGCGTTCCTGTCTCCAACTTTTTCCAAATTCGCCCCAGGGATCCAATTGTGCATTTACTAATCCCCAATCAGTCAGCTTATTTTTTGCCCAGTTGGCGGCCGTCGTAAAACCGGGTGAACCGGTTAACCTTGGACCGCTTACATCAGTCAGGTAAAAAGCAATCTCCATGACCTTGGAATTGTCAGTACCTTCTTTTTTGATCTTGCCGATCATGTCAAGGTTCACATTTTCCTGTGCTGATATCGCTGCTGCCAGGAGAATAAATAATAAAGAAGCAATTGTTTTTCTCATGTTTGTGTTTTTAGAAGGTTGAAAGGTAGTGCATTGACTTTATGTCCGGAAAAAAAATGATCAGGGTTATGTGACGTTTTTTGGAAATAACTCATTGCGGATATTGAATATCTTTTATTCTGTTTCATATTTGCATGACAAACAACCAGCATTAAAATTTTTTATGATGAAAAAGATCCTGGCGGCTGCTGCGGCAGTCATTTTTATAGCTTCCTGTTCTTCCGATGGTTCAGCGAAAAATGGATTACCTGAAAAGCCTGGCTCTGTCAAATCAGTGCAGGATGACATAAAGGGAAAAAAATACAAGACAAACAAAGTGGGAACACACAGCCGTTTTTCTACTGACACAACAATCCAATGGCTGGAACCGAAGAAGGAAGAAGAATTTGAAAAAAAGATCGTGGACGAGTCCAGGACATTTCAGTTGGAGTTTGTAAATGACACCGCAGTCACGATAATGATGAAGGATAAAACCTATCATGGAACTTATATCGTCAATGACACCACAAAGGAAGACGAAAAGCCCGGGGTCAAACTTCGTATATCTTATGTCGATGAAGAATTCAGGCTTGGCGAAGGTTCCGCATCCATGGTTACCTATACGTATGTTGTTGAAGGTATGAATGACAAGAGTCTTTTATTGCAGACTCCGAGAAGCATGAATGACCGGAAGATCGTTGTGCTGATGAATAAGCAATAGAACTATTTTGCCTTGTTCGTTGTATCCGCCGGAACGAAGTTGATATTTGTTTTTACTTCTGCACAATCCTGTTGGCCATAGGGATTTGCAGACTTTTCAGATTTGCTTAACCAGTTACCAGGGTTATTTTCCCCGAATGCTGCGTCACATTCCAACCAGTACAATTTGGCTACATCGTAATGAACAACACTAACAAGATTGAAAAGATTATCGGATAAGTTCTTGAACGCGATTTTTTTTGCAGCCGGGGTAGCGGCAGCAATAACTGAATTTACTTCGGCCCTGGCATTTTCAATTGGCTGGAGTGCTGTTTCGTAAATAAGCGTGTCCGCCTTCAATTCCTCCAGCGAGAAATTATCCAGCGCTGTTTTCAGTTCGTTACCTGATTGATTGACGGCGGTCATATCTGAGTTAGCAAATGCTTCGGTTGTTTTATAATAAGCGTTCAAAATATTTTCAAATAAGAGGTTAAAAGTTTCACTATGCTTACTCACAGAGACCGGCTTCAATTTTGCGTCTGAATTAGTTGACCGGTTTCCCAGGGGGAAAAGGTAGAAATGCATCAGACCCACCAGGAGGAGTAAAATAGCGGAGAGCATTGTCAATGCCTGGTGGCCCTTTCTCTTGTTTGAAAATTGACCAATAATTCCGAGCAACAGGATCAGCGCCGGTAAAACAATTCCGAGAATATCGACAACCCCTTTTAAATTCATATTACAGATTTAAGACAAAGATAATCGTCCGATGTTGCAAGTGGTAATGCTTATTTTTGCAGTTTGTAATGGTCAGGAAGTCATAAAGGTGAAAGGTCATTGGGCAATTTAATTTCCCGACCCATCTTAAATGGCTTATATGGCTTTATGACCTACATAATTAATTTGACTTTTTATGCTCGCAGGCTTACAAAACGTAACATTTGAATTTGGCGCAAGACTTATTGTAGAAGACGCTACCTGGCATATACAACCCGGTGAACGAATCGGGTTGATTGGTTACAACGGAACGGGCAAATCCACCTTATTAAAATTATTGGTGGGTGAATACACACCATCCAGCGGAACCGTTGAAAGAAGCCGAAATACATCTATCGGTTATCTTCACCAGGACCTTCTGAGTTTCGACACCCATGATTCTATTCTCCAGGTCGCTCTCGGCGCTTTTGAAAAAGTTTTGCAACTGGAAAAAGAAATTGAAGAGCTCGGCAAAGAATTGGAAAGAACAGGTGATGAAAAGACCCTTCATGATTACTCTGATAAACTGCATGAATTAGAAATGTTAGGGGGCTACAATATTCATCACCAAACCGAAGAGATATTGCAGGGACTTGGTTTTGCCAATGCAGACCTTGGTAGACCTTACAAGGAATTCAGCGGGGGATGGCGAATGAGAGTGCTGTTGGCAAAAATGATCCTCCAACAACCCGATCTGCTCCTGTTGGATGAACCGACAAACCACCTGGATCTTCCATCTATTGAATGGCTCGAAAAGTATTTGCAGCATTACCAGGGCGCCGTGGTCATCGTGAGCCATGATAAATATTTCCTGAACCGAATGGTGACAAAGATCGTTGAAGTTTACCAGGAGCAATTGCACATCTACAGCGGCAACTATGATTATTATGAAAGGGAAAAAGCGCTTCGGATAGACCAGCAACAAAAGGCTTATGAGAATCAACAGGATTTTATCCGGCAACAGGAAAGGCTGATTGAGCGTTTCCGGGCAAAAGCGAGCAAGGCCGCCATGGCGCAAAGCCTGATAAAAAAGCTGGATAAACTTGACCGCATAGAAGATTCAGCGCTGGAACGCCCTAATATCCGCATCAATTTCCGGGTAGACAAAACGCCGGGGAGAGTATTGGTGGAGTTGAAAGATGTTTCCAAGGCATTTGGCGATAACGTCATTATCGATCATGCTTCAGCAGAAATTGACCGGGGTGATAAGATCGCTTTGATTGGCGCCAATGGCAAAGGAAAATCAACGCTGCTGCGTATCATTGCGGGTACAGAAACTTTTAACGGCGAAAGAAGATGGGGGCATAATGTGGATGAAAGCTTTTATGCCCAGCATCAGCTGGAAGCGCTAAATGTCAATCATACGATTCTTGATGAGATGAAGGAATGCGGGAGCCAGATGACCGAGCTGGAATTACGATCGTTATTAGGATGCTTTCTTTTTAGCGGTGATGATACGGATAAACCCATCAGGATTTTGAGTGGGGGTGAAAAAGCAAGGGTTGCTTTGGCCAAAACAATCGTCAGCAAGGCAAACTTCCTGATGCTGGATGAACCGACCAACCACCTTGATATACATAGCTGCGAGCTGCTCATTGAAGCATTGAATAAATATGAAGGCACGATCATCCTCGTCAGCCACGACAGGTATTTTGTTTCCAAAACGGCCAACAAGATCTGGGAGATCGTTGATCATGAGGTGAAAGAATTCAAAGGTGGCTATGAAGAATATGTAGCCTGGAAGGAAAGAATGGCGCGCCAGGAAAAGGAACAAGCCGCAA
>JANWHX010000013.1 GCA_025450235.1 Chitinophagaceae bacterium
CCTCTTTGCACGCCAACCCGCACAGGTTTTATGACCGGCCGCTACCCTGCCCGCACACCCGTCGGTCTTCGTGAGCCGCTTGACTGGAGTGCCAGCGATTCATCCATTGGATTAACGCGTGATCAGACTTCATTGCCCACGCTATTAAGAAAGAATGGTTATGAAACTTTCCTGGTTGGCAAATGGCACTTAGGTTTTTCACGAACAAATGGCCCTTTGAAAAATGGCTTTAATGAGTTCTTCGGTTTTCACGGCGGCGGCATTGATTATATTTCACATACCGCTCCAAATGGGAACAACGATCTGTTTGAAAATGACCGACCCCTAAAACAAAAGGGATATATGACAGATCTGTTGACGCAAAAAGCTGTTGAGCTCATTGGGCGCGACCATGACAGGCCATTTTTTCTATGTGTAATGTTCAACGCGCCACATTGGCCCTGGCAAGCGCCGGGTGACAGCGTTTATCCTCTTGGAAATGCAAACTGGAAGAAAGGTGGGTCTGCGGAAACCTATGCCGGTATGATGAAAAGTTTGGATGATGCGGTAGGAACAATTATGAAAGCGATTGAGGATGCGGGAATTTCTCAAAATACGGTGGTGATCTTTACAAGCGACAATGGCGGTGAGAAGTTTTCTGATATGGGCAGATTTAGCGGCGGGAAACCGATTTTAAAAGAAGGTGGCATTCGGGTGCCTGCATTTATTCGCTGGCCCGGGGTCATACCGGCTGGTACTACCACGGAGCAGGTAGCGATCACCATGGATTGGACAGCTACTATCCTTGTACTGACAGGAACAAAGCCCGATAAAAAGTTTCCACTGGATGGAATGGACCTGATGCCCGTTATTACGGATAAAAAAAGACCTGTTGCCCGCACATTTTACTGGCGGGTATTTCAGCGGAACCAACAAAGAGCCATGCGTGATGGTTATTGGAAATATCTGCATGATGAAAACGGTGAATACCTGTTTGATCTTTTTTATGATGGTGGAGAAAAGACAGATCTAAAAGAAAGGGAAAAAGAAGTTTTTGAATCAATGAAAACGAAATATAGCGAGTGGGAGAAGACGGTGTTGAAGCCTGTGGCGCTGGGGAAATAATAATGCTCTGACCGGATCCGGGTTTTAGCAGTTATCTATAATTAAAGCTGACCTGAAATTATTACCCGGGATGTAAACTGCCCGGTATCGATCATTGATTGATCCGGATATCTACTGTATAACTGCCTTCTTCATTGAATTCCAGCTCCACCTGTTCTGAACCTATCAACAGCTTCATATGAATGGGAAACAGTACATCATAAATGATCGTTTCTGTTTTTTTGGAGTTACTATTGTTTGCCATTGTTCGTCCATGGCTGCCTTTTGTCAGTTGTATCTCGTCCACTTTCATTCTTGGCATCTCCTCCCCACTGACAGCCGTGGCGCCCCCCGAAGTGTTGGTTATAAAAATGGATATCTGTTTAAAACCATTATTCTTGACTTCCACATCAACATCTGTAACTGATTTGCTCTTAAACCGTACGAGATATGGCTTCTCATATCTGCCGGCGTAATTATCCTTTTTCCAATAGCCATCCACGACGCTATCTTTTATATCCGCTCTTTTATAAGTCATAAGACCTTTTCCTTCTTTCAATCCTTTTGTGAATTTGCCCGTGTATCGGTTCCCATTGCTCCATGTATATGTGCCCTGCCCATCGGGTAAACCTGATTTAAAATCTCCTTCATATGTATCAATGCCTGTCGCTTTGCCCTTACCGTTGGCCTTTCCGTTTTTACAATCACCGGTATAGGTCCCTTTGAGCGATTCTTTTTCGACACTGCAGTCCTGTGAATAGATAAAAGAGGAGAATAAAATTATCACGATCATCGTGAAATATGAACGCAGGTAAAGGGAATTCATCATGCTAATAGTTTGTTATTCAAATGTACCGAAAGCCTGGTGAAGACCGTCATAAAAACTGCACGGGATAAAAGGCGCGCAAAAACGGCAGCCCCTGTTATGAAATCCCCGTTACCAAATAATAATTTAAAACAAAGATTGCCAGTCTGCAAATTTGACGCGGACGTTGTTCTAATTTTTCAGCACTTTAAACACCTGGATACCATTTCCGTCGTTCAGCTTTAAAAAGTATACGCCCGCCGATAATCCTGGCAAGTCGATTTGAACGCCCGTGTTCGAAGAGGCGACCGTGTTCTTTTGCACAATCAATTTACCGGACATGTCAGTCAGACTTGCGTGGATCATTATCCCCGAAGTGTTATCGACAGTTATAATCAGCTTGTCGTTGAAAGGGTTTGGATGAATACTATAATTTAGTTTGTTGTTAAATGAAATGACCACAATATCGGAGAGTCTATTGCTGCCATCGCGGTCGAGCATGGATAGCCGGTAATAGTTTCTCCCATCGAATGGGTTCCTGTCTGTAAAATTATACTGCAATAGACCGGGTGTTCCTCTTGCAGCAACAGTTCCGATATCATGATAATTGATCCCGTCCGTGCTTCGCTGAATGGTATACAGTGACAAATTATTTTCAGTTTCCACCTTCCATAGAAGTTCTGAGGTCTTATTTACCTCATGGCCCGTGAATGATAATAACTGCACAGGTAACGTAATAGGAGGAATATGACCAAAGCCAAAACCAGAGAAGCCAGTGTTAAAGGTTGCACTCACCTGGTAATCCGAACCACCGAGATAGCCCGACCACGATGCATTGCGTTCTTCAAATGTGCTGTTGTAAGTCATGTTATTTATTCTTCCATTATACTTGACGATCCGGGCCATAGGGATCGGATTGGTTGATCCAATTTGCCATCCCATCGTTTCTGCCTGGGTTAAATAAAAGGTCACCAGGTATTGTCCGTTTGTATTATTATTAGCGGGTGTTATTTTATACGTCCTGTCAAACAATTTAGTTTGCGGAGTAGTTTGCGGATCACCGGTTACCCATTGTGCGCCATTGCCGCTCCGGTCTACTTCTACCCTTACACATCCCCAGTTCCACCCGCCGATATCCTGGATCGTAGCCAGTACATCGCCTGTTGTTTTATCATAAAAATTTACTATTTGCATCGGGCCGACTGGTTTTTCATCATAGCCGGAAGTCGTGTCAACAGAAGAATGTATCATTGATGGCATCCATCTTCGCCCGGTGATTGTTATATCATCCACTGCAAAAGAGGGATCGTTGCCCACAACATTATCATTTTCCCAGTAAAAGCCGATATAAAACTTGCGATTCCAGAGAAAATAGGGAATTTGCGCAAATAGAAATGTCATGTTGCTGCTGTCTACGAGATCCGTAGTTCCATTGAGCTGGTGAAAAGTAATACTGTCGGTAGAATAAACAATTTTGCCATAATCATAAATACCATTTGCATCCTTTTCGCCCTTGCATTTAAACCACAGGGAAAGATAAAGGCTGTCGTATTGTGAAGCATCTATTTCACGATAAAGTAAGCTGCCAGACGTGCTGGCTGCATCATATTGCAATGCAGAACTGTCTTTTGAAATATAGGCGCTCTTGCTACCATTCATGTCGCCGTTTGTTCCACCCACCAACCATTTATTATTACCCACTACATAGTCATTCGTTATCCATCCGGAAACCGAATTCTCAAAATCTTCTGATAATAGAGTTGCGGGAATTCGTTTGCCATTAAAAGGCATCCAATCATCATTCATAATAACTAATTCAAAACTATCCTTCGCAGCCGTCGCATTACTGCCGCTGACTGTTAGATTGAGATTTGCAATTTCATGCCCCTCCATGGCTGCATCAGGATTTACCGTTACCGAGAAATACTTATCCGTCAGATCAGTGGGTGAAAAACTGACGGATGATGGACTAATTGTAATATCATATCCATCGGTGCTGCCGGAACTTTGGGAAAGGGTTACTGTAGTTGTGGCATTGGGTGCCCTTGAAATGCGGACCGGAATGGAATAACCCCAGTAAAGATAGCAGTCTGTCCTTTCAATCACAGTGGTATCGCTCAATACAAAAGAAACGAGCGGTACGTTCTGGCACCTGTCACTTAAACGAAGTTCCGATCTGCGCGGAGACCCTTGACCGGTCTCTCCCATTACTACTCTCATTCTGTTCTTTTGCCCAATCGTGAATATATCCATGCACCGGTCGTCAGAATAATCCATGTAGTTTTTGACCATGTCATTTGAATCTGCAGCAGCACCATATGTTATGTCATTGCAACTATTAGTCGTGGATGCTGCGCAGCCGAAATTAGGCCCACCGGCACGCGGTGTATCAAAGACGAAATCATCGGTGCTGCAGTTACCATCACCCCAGATATGCCGCAACCCAAACCAGTGACCAACTTCATGTGTAAGGGTGCGACCCTCATCATATGGAAAAGAACCTGGAAATTTCTGGACGGAACTGCCTACCGTATTGTAATGGACAACCACCCCGTCTGTATTGGCAGCAGTACTGGCGGGGTTTCCCGGTTCATTCGGTGCATCAGGAAACTGCGCATAACCCAGTACACCACCATTGATATTGCAAACCCAGATATTGAGATACTTTGTTGCATCCCAGATTGAATTTGGTTTAATGGTTGCTTCAAGATAATTGACTGTGAATGGGGGTACATTCCACCCTTTCCCGTTACGGTTTATTCTTTCAATACCTGCTTCTGCCAACCCATTGTTAGCAGGATCGACAACTGCGGCGCAAAACTGTATTTGTACGTCAGCGCCGAAAGCATGGCTGTTATATCCTGATGTTCCCGCTATTTTTCTAAAATCGTTATTTAATTGCTGTATCTGTGCATTAACCTGCGCGGCGGCGATGTTGGTGCCGGTGCCCACCCCCTCACCATTGTGAATAATATGAAAGATAACAGGAATGTTATAAATAATAGGTATCGTTCTTTCAGCAGCCGAACGATTTTGCAACTGCATAGTCTGATTGCTCATCCAATTTTCAAAAGATACTCTTCTACCATTGACACTGTTGTAATGAAATCGCCACATGTCCACTTCATCTGTAAAACAGCGATAGGTATTCCCCGGAGTCTTTGGCCACTTTGCAACCGGACTTTTCTGGGAAAAAGACTGAAGTACAAATATTGAAAATAACAGGCAGGTGTATAGTTTTTTCATAGAGGTGGATTGGCTTGGTAAAACTTAAGACATCAAATTATTATTTATTTGAATGAATTGCAATGCCTGAAGCATCCAAGAAATAATGAGGGAATAGAATTAGTAGAATTACTAAGGAAAATTAGAAATTGGTTAACCCATCATCAGCCAATACTGGTAAAAAAGATGTTTGCAGGTAATCTTTGGCGCCCTTATTCCGGGAACAGTGTTTTATCAATATTCGGTATAATCCGTAATGCATTTTTATAGTAAACTTTTTTCAGAATCACGTCGGGTAAGCCCAATCCATACATGGACCAGAAAGCATGGTATTTTTTATGATAAGGAAAATATTCATCTTCCGTTTCAAGCACACGGAAATAAGTTGCATATTCTTCCGGTACCCAGCTATCCTTTCCAAAAAGTATCCTGTCCTGGTATTTGGTAAAAAACTGTTTGGCCATTCTTGGTTGTCGTCCCAGTTCGGCAATGACGGCGCCGAATTCGACAACAACATTGGGCATTTCATCCAGCAGCATTCCAAGTTTCCCCAGGTCATTAGGATACCAGCCAAAATGTGCGGCAATAAAAGTGGTGCCCGGGTGTTTTTTGAACATATGATGTTGTTCAGCAATCAGTGTGTCCCAGGGGGCCGGGTTGGTATCGCTTCTTTTTCGACCAGGACGAGTGGCCAGTTCCAACCAGCGCTCATTGTTCGCATCCATCGGCGACCAGAAAGGTTTTGGATCAGCGGTATGAATGATCACCGGTATTTTCAGCTCTCCTGCTTTTTTCCAGATAGGGTCAAGCCTGGGATCATCTATTTTCACCCTTTTACCATTTATATCATTTACTGAAAAACCAAGGCTTTTATAGATCTTTAATCCGTTTGCGCCGGCTTTTACATCATCTTCAAGCTGTTTGGCCGCTTTCTCACCCCATCCATCTTCTCCCACCCTTTTAAAATCCACATTGGCAAAAACAATAAAACGCTTCGGATAATTGGTTTTGACGTTGGCGATTGATTTTTTTAGTGTTGCTCCGCTTTCACCGCTGAGATTCACCATCACCGTCATATTGAGTTTGTCCATCTCCCTGATCAGTGTGCCCAGGTCCATATCTGGCATACCAAATTGGTGATTGTGAACATCAATGAATGGAAACTTTGCTTTGGTAAGCTTATGCTCCGGCACCACCAGAGTTGACGGGGGATTGTATGATTCAAAATCCATGGTGGCAGTCGACTGGGCAGCCACATTAAGAGATATAGGCAGGAAAAGTAAGAAAAGATACTTCCTCATTTGATAATAATTATTAATCAATAAAATTAATGCTAATGGCAGCAACGCATCAACCCTTCATAAAGAATTGGGACATCGTTCACACATTTACAGAGTCGTAAACGATCACTTTCGTCCAAAGCGAAGAACACTCCTCCACAAACTTTAAATGAATCGGGTCGGTTTGATACGCAGCCTGGTCCTCGCCATTGTCAAAAAATGCCAACCAGGAAACAGCATACGATCTGTCGATAACATCGCGATTGGTATCGGCTGGCTTACCAATATGAAATTGTTTGATTGGTTTGACGGCTGATAGTTTTTTCAAACCGGCTATCAATTTATTAAGATCATCTTTACTGTCTTTATTCTTCAACCAGAAGTAGACATGATGAACAAAAACATCTTTCGTCTCCATTTGCTGCAAGTTGTTTGATGCTAAGATAAGCGTTCCGGCCATAGCAGCTTTGCTGGTGTCAGCGATAAAACGGCGTCTTGAGGATTTACTCATAAGTTTTTGAAATTATATCCGAATATAAATAATATCCTGAACCAAGGCTCGCGCAGAGTCAAGGAGAAACGCAGAGAGCAATGCCTTGTGGCCCTCTGTTCCCTCTGGTGCTCTCTGTGCGATTAAGGTTGAGAAACTATTCTTTCCCGAAGGGATGCCTATGGCAAAGATCGGGGTTAGTGAAACAATCAACTTGGACTTTACCCCGGGTAATGAGTAGGATACCGGCTGCTGGCTCAGCAGGGTCACTCTTCGCAACCTATCGGTGCTCCCGGCGGCATCACCGCATGAATGGTCGGTTTTGCCTTTTCGGGGGTTTTTATTCTCTCCATGGCAAGCAACAAATGACCACTATACGTATTGTCTGTCGACAATTTCTTTTTTGTTTCGATAAATGTTTTCAGATCAGCTAACTCTTTTTGAACAACACTTTTTGTTATGTAAGAATTATTATCGTCAATACTGGCTGCCAGTAAATAAGTGAGTAATATCTGTTCTGTTTGCAACTGGATCAAACCTTCCATTCCCTTTCTCCTGGTTGCTTTCCAGGTAGCGCCGATCAATGCCCCTGTCATTTCATTCAATCCTAAACCCCCATATTGAATTTGATACTCCACTAACCTGTTCATCCTTTCACTTTTAAATAAAAAAGATAGAGGCAGATCAGCAGCCATTTCTGCAGGACTCAATGCATCAAAAGCAAGTCCTGTTCTTTTTTGGAAAAGCTCTCTTGTATAATCATATCCCGCCGGCCGTGGTGGAATTAATTTTAAGATCCGTTCCGGCAATACCAATACGGAAGGATCAATAGTTCCAATAACCGCGTTCAACGCTTTTAATTGTTCTTCTTTGGAAACCGACTGTGTGATCATTTGTCCATCTCCACGCAATGCATAACTATAATTCATCC
>JANWHX010000014.1 GCA_025450235.1 Chitinophagaceae bacterium
ATTGCCATCCTTCATCTGGTATATCATCGGCGGTATCACACTCCTGACGGTCCTTGTCTATTTTTTCCAGGAAAAATTAATTTTCAAACCGGAGAAGCTGAAACAGGATTTCGAATTCAAATACGATATCCCTTTTAAAGAATATTTTTTTGATGTAGAACCGGGAGTTCGCATCAACGGCTTGCATTTTCACAGGGACAAGCCCGCTGGTCTTATTCTCTATTTTCACGGCAATACACGAAGCATAAAAGGCTGGGCAAAGTATTCAAGAGATTTTTACCGCTATAACTATGATGTGGTGTTGGTCGATTACCGCGGGTTTGGCAAAAGCACGGGTAAACGAAGCGAGAAGGATATGCTAAGTGATATGCAGTATGTCTATACATCCCTAACCGGTAAATACCCGGAAGAGCATATCATTGTTTATGGCCGGAGTATCGGCAGCGGCTTTGCTACCAAAATAGCATCGGATAACAAGCCCCGTTATCTTATTCTTGACGCCCCTTATTATAGTTTTTTAAAAGTCATCGAGCGCTTCCTGCCCATACTTCCTGTGAGGCTGGTCTTACGATTTCATTTACGTGCAGACAAGTGGATCCGTTATGTGAATTGCCATACTTACATTATCCATGGCACAAGAGATAGGCTGATCCCAATCAGGCACAGCACACGATTACAAAAGATCAATCCGGCCAAAATAACATTGATCCGCATTCAGGGGGGCGGACATAACAATCTCCCCTCCTTTGACGAGTACCATAATTTCGTGCGGGATATTCTTAAATATTGATGAAAATACGGGGGAAAAACCCGATTCATTACCCAATAGTGGCGATTCGCACAGCCTATCCTCTTTTTGCCGGCAATTTCTGGCTACCATTACCGTTTAAATGATACTATTAACCTTTATTAACCAAATTGTTAATGATGTTCTAATTGACGATTCAGATTGTAACGACGCTATCGTTTGAACGTCAAATATCAAAATGGAGGTATTTATGAAATCAAAACTTTACACATTTCTTTTTATGGCGACTGCCATTCTCTTTTTTTCCTGTAAGACGGCAAAAAAGATGTATGAAAAAGGCAATTATGATGCAGCTGTTGAGTTAGCAGCAAAAAAATTACAGAAGAAG
The DNA here is from genome assembly GCA_025450235.1 of Chitinophagaceae bacterium. Lineage (GTDB taxonomy): Bacteria > Bacteroidota > Bacteroidia > Chitinophagales > Chitinophagaceae > VBAT01. Next base: position 1,137 of record JANWHX010000014.1, read on the forward strand.
CCAAACGATGCATCTACTTTAGAGATCCTGCAAAACGCCTATCGTTTCGCCGTAGAAGATCATGAAACCCGGATAAGAAATAATTCCAACAGCAATAACGATCTGAAGTGGGAATGGAACTATGCGGAATATCTCGGCCTGCAGCGGTTATACGATGCTATCCGCAAATCGCCGTCTGTGTTTGACGCGGTACGTCCTACGGATTATTCCAGTTATGTAGCCACTTACCAGGAAGAAGCCGGCAATGCGCGGTTCGACAGGGGTCTTTCGCTGATGGACAACAACGATAAAAATAGCTCCAAACAGGCCTACTATGAGTTTCAGCGGGCATTGGATCTGAAACCCGGTGACCTGGCAATAAAACAAAAAATCGATGAGGCTTATTCAAATGCGGTCACCAACGTCGTAGTGTTGCCGGTAGTACAAACGGGCTATCAGTATAGCTCCTACAACTATGGAATTGTGAGCATAGATAAGAATGTGTTGTATTACCTGACTTCAAACAACAACAATTTATTTGTTCGATATTATTCTCCCGCCGAAGCAAACAGTCTGAATATCCGCCCTGATCAATCTGTGGAAATACGATTTAGTAATATTGACATCGACCGCTACAGGGATCAGCGGAGCACGAAAGAAGTTTCAAAACAGGTAGTGGTAAAGGAAACCGTGATTAAACCAGATTCAGTGATAAGGGAATATGCCACCGTAAGAGCAAAAATCACCACCACGCGGAGGACCCTGAAATCAGATGGGCTGATGCAGGTGACTATCCGGGATTATGACCATCGCTGGTTGTGGAGTGATACATATCGCGGGGACTATAACTGGAGCGCTGAGTTTTCCAGCTATACCGGTGATGCAAGAGCATTAAGCGATGAAGACAAAAAGCTTTGCGATAGCCATGAGCAGTTCCCCCCTCGGGACAGCGATATCATCCGGGTGATCATGGATGAAGTACAAAGCAAGGCTGAATGCGGGATCAGGGATCACTTCAACAGGCTCTGACTTTAGTTACCTCCATATATATAGAAAGGACATGAGTGAGTTCATGTCCTTTTTTTTTATTGACCGGTCTGGTCGCTACAGGTTCCCTGGCATCACGATGACCGGTTAGCGGCCTGACCGGTTCAAAGCGACCTGACCGATTCAAAGCAACCAGACCGGTATCTTTGCAATCATGCAAAAAAAGCCGGCTAAGAAGTTTTGGAAATGGATAAAGATCACATTGATCATTTACATCATCTTCGGAATAGCATTATATTTTTTGCAGGAGAAATTTCTCTTTCATCCTGAAAAATTGACCGCGGAACATGTTTTTCATTTTTCAATTCCGTTTAAAGAGATCAATCTCACTGTCAATGATCAGAAGAACCTGAGCATTATTCAATTTACTGTTCCCGATTCGGCTTGCAAAGGTGTGGTTCTTTATTTTCACGGTAACAGGAGAAACATTGAACGCTACGCACCATTTGCTGTCAATTTCACCACCAACAATTATGAAGTGTGGATGATAGACTATCCCGGGTATGGCAAAACCACAGGGAAAAGAACAGAACAAATAATATATGATGATGCAAGGGAGCTGTATAAGATGGCAAGAGCCAGGTTCAGCAAGGACAGCATTATTCTTTATGGCAGATCACTGGGAACAGGAGTCGCTTCTTATTTAGCATCCGTTAAAGATTGCAGGAGACTTATCCTTGAAGCTCCTTATTACAGTATCGAGGCCCTGTTTAGTCATTATGCATTTATTTACCCGGTCGGATGGATGAGCAAATATCATTTCCCGACTTATCAATATTTGAAAAAGGTGGATGCTCCGGTTTCCATTTTTCATGGTACAAATGATGAGGTGATCCCGTACAAACAGTCAAAAAGATTGATGAAGATAGCAAAGCCTGGCACAGAATTGATCACTCTTGATCATGCCACCCATAATAATTTAAATGAGTTGTCTTTGTTTCATCAAAAGCTCGATTCAATTTTGCAACGACCGTAAATAATTATTCCTCCAAAATAACTTTTGATTTTCCGACTTTGAGCTTGTAACCCACTCCTATCTTCAAAGCATAATTTTCCTTTTCATGGCTTACAGGAAAACCATAACAAACAGGGTAATCATATTCGCCTACCACATCACGGATGATCTCATAGGCCGTTTGACCAAAAGGCCGTTCGGTATCCTTCATATCAGTAAATCCACCGACGATCAGGCCGGCCAGTTTTGAGAGTTTTCCGCTTCTCTTAAGCTGGTACATCATGCGGTCGACATTATATAAATACTCCCCCACATCCTCCATAAATAATATTCTTCCTCTTGTTTTAATATCAGAGTCAGTCCCGATCATATGCGTAAGTAAAGTAAGATTGCCTCCAGCCAGTTCCCCGATCGCTTCGCCTTTTTTATTAAATTCATGCGGATCGAACGCATATTTTATCTTTTTTCCCTCCAATGCGTTCCTTAATGATTGCACAAAACGGTCAATATAACCCGCATCATTAAACGCGCCTGCCATAGGCGCATGAAGTGAAGAAATATAATGGTTGGAATAAAGATGTGAGTGAAAGACCGTGATATCGCTGTACCCGATGATCCATTTTGGATTCTTTTTGAATTTTTTGAAATTGATCCTGTCAATGATCCTGGACATGCCATATCCTCCTCTTGCGCACAGGACCGCTTTCACCTCGTCATCATCCAGCATTTGCTGAAAATCGTTCAGCCTGTCCTCATCAGTGGCGGAAAAATAATTGAATTGCTTGCCGATAGTATTTCCGACTTTAGTAAGAAATCCCCATTCTTCGTTCAATACCCGGATACATTCCGAAACTTTTTCTACGGGCATGGCACCGGCGGGGCAGACGATTCCGATTATATCGCCGGGTTGCAGGTAGGGCGGGGTCTTGATCATATATTTATTTTATAGCTAATATCCGGTAACACGTTGGACCTTAAATTTCTGTCAAACATACTGAATCTGTTCTTAAGACAGGGTAACCCGGTGTTGATTTCAGCTATACAAAAGATCGGAGCAACTATTTGCCTGCCCATTGCATCTTTAAAAGAAATAATTTCATAGCAATATAGTTTGCCCTTATTTTTGGCGCAAAATATATCGGCGATCATCCCCTTTTAAATTCTGTAAAATGAAAAGAGTAAAATTCCTGTTTTTAAGTGCGTCCTTATTATTTATAGTAACAGCACAGGCCCAGACCGTTGATGAAATCATTAATAAATATGTCGAGGCGATCGGTGGGAAAGAGAAAATCAGCCAGGTTAAATCTATTTACATAGAAAACTCACTTGAGGCAATGGGCAATACATCCCCTTCTATTGAGTCTTTGCTGCAAGGTAAAGGATATAGAAACGAATCAGAGTTTAATGGTATGAAAATAGTTAATTGTTATACCGACAAAGGGGGCTGGGCAATAAATCCATTTACGGGCAGCGCTGACGCGCAGGCAATTCCTGATGAAGTATATAATTCAGGTAAAGACCTGATCTATTTTGGCGGTTCAATGGTTGATTATGCAACCAAGGGCAATAAAGTAGAGTTAACAGGCAAAGAAGGTACTAATTACAAAATAAAAGTTACCAAAAGCGGAGGCACGGAAACTAGCTATTTAATAGATGCATCAACCTACCTTATAACCAAATCTTTGGCAAAGGGAGATTTTGGCGGACAATCAATAGAAATCACTACGACTTTCTCAGATTATAAAAAAACTGATTTTGGTATCGTTCTGCCTTATACTCACTCAACAGATTTTGGCGGCTTCGTATTGAACTATAAGGTTACTAAAGTGGAAGTGAATAAAGACTTAGACCCAAAGATTTTTGAAATGCCGAAATAAAAAGCGGTCAATTTATTTTGAAAACGGATGCCGATCGCATCCGTTTTTTAGTTGTGGGCCAGTTTGAAATTAGCCACGGATGCACGCCTGCCTGCCGGCCTTGCTTCGCCATAGCTTCGCGAAGGCACAGTAGGCAGGGATTAAGGTCGCATTCTGATACTCCGTGCATCCTTGGCTTCTGTTTAAGAAGTTGAATGCATCATTTTTCAAACTGTTCCACCACCCGTTTTTCTGTTTACAACTATCCCTTGCAAAAAAGATATATCTTTAAATTCTTCATGAATTTCTTTTGTGGATCCATTGGAAAAAGCTGTTACCGCTATCTCGCCGCTTTCATCTCAAAGCCGGGATTCTTTTTTGAATGCCTGGAAATACTGGGCGGCTCCTAAGGATCATTTCCTTGTCAGGGAACACACGGTAAGTGATTACATTTATTTTATTCAAAAAGGAATTGCCCGGATCTATTATTATAAAAAGAGTAAAGAGATCACGGAGTGGATAGCGATGGATGAACAGTTCTTTCTTTCGATCACCAGTTTTTTTCAGCGAACACCCAGCCACCTGATCATTCAAACAGTAGAGAAATCCGAAGTATTTGGCATCCATCATAATGATTTCATGTCACTCGCTGATCAATATCATGACGTGGAAAAATTATTGCGAAAAATGGTTACGAGCTCATTAATTCTTTCACAGGTAAGAATGGATTCGATCCAGTTTGAA
>JANWHX010000015.1 GCA_025450235.1 Chitinophagaceae bacterium
CCGGTGGCAGTGTAACCTTGACAGCAACAAATAATGCTGCTTATACTTATGTATGGAGAAAAGATGGGAACATCATCGGCGGGGCCACGCTGAGTAATTATGTCGCCAACGCAAGCGGCACTTATTCAGTTACTGTTTCTTCCGGTGCATGTTCATCTACACAATCAGTGGTAGTATCGGTAGTCACTGCTCCTTTTGCAAGCGTTACTCCGGCTGGGCCTACTACTTTCTGTGACGGAAGCAATGTTGTACTTAATGGAGATGCAGGGAGTTCATATACATATCAATGGTATAATAATGCGGTATTGATTAATGGCGCTACCAATCCAACTTATAGTGCGACAGCAAGTGGCAATTATACTGTAAAAGTTTCCGCCGGCAGCAGCTGCGAAGCCACTTCATCGGCAGTAGCGGTCACCGTGAATGAAAGTCCATCAGCAAATGTTACCCCCGCAACGGTCACCAGTTTTTGTGATGGCGGAAGCGTAATCCTGAATGCAAGTGCGGGTACGGGTTACAGCTACCAGTGGTATAGGAACGGGAGCCTTATAGCAGGCGCTGCACTATCTGCTTATACCGCCACTACAGCCGGAACGTATACCGTGACTACCACTTTAGCGACATGTTCCAGGACTTCAACCGGAACGAATGTAACAGTCTGGGCGAACCCTGTGGTGACAGTAAACCCCACAACTGTCACAATTGAAAAATACCAAACACAGGTTCTTACTGCCAGTGGCGCTGTTACTTATAACTGGGACTTACAACCGGCCCTGATAAATGCATCCACAAATACGGGTACATTCAAACCATTGACAACAACTAACTACACCATACAAGGAACGGATGCCAATGGATGCAAAGGAACAGCCAATGCCACTATCGTTGTGATAGGTTGTGGTGATGTAAGCAATATTACAGCCACTGCTTATAGCCCTTCAAGGGTCATTGTTCGCTGGATAAATCCTGCCGGATCTTCCACTGATACGTTGCAATACCGAAAGGTTGGCTCGCCTTCGTGGACCAGAGTATTTGTATCCGGCCAGGAATTTGAAATAAATGGATTGACGCCGGGAGCGAATTATGAGTATAACGTTATTGCCTTGTGTTCCACTACTACAGTATTCCTGCCGTCTTCAACCAGGTTATTTAATACACCTGCGCTAAACGGTGATACTTATATTCGTTTATTTCCCAATCCGGTTATGGGTGCATCGAAACTTGAAATTATCACATCTTCAAGTTTTACTTTACAGGTAACCCTTTATGACAATTCCGGTAAAAAAGTAATGATAGTAAGTCCTACGGAAAATCTGCCGGCAGGGCAAGTGATCAAACCGATTAACACAGCGATATTACAAAGTGGTATTTATCACCTTGCTATTAATATTAATGGCAAGACCCAACATTTAACAATGATTGTCGCACATTAAACAGTTTATAGGAAAAACAAAAAACTCCGTTCGGCTGGACGGAGTTTTTTGTTTTTAGACTTGCCGGGTAAATTATTTCACAGCTATCATGCTGATCTCAACGTTCACGAATTTTGGTAAGGCTGCAACCTGGACCGTTTCCCTGGCTGGGAAATCGCCTTCAAAGTATTTTCCATACACTTCGTTGATGGCAGAGAACTGATGCATGTCACTAATAAAAATCGTTGTCTTTACCACGTGGTTAAATCCCATGTAAGAGGCAACGAGAATAGCTTTCAGATTTCTCATTACCTGGTGTGTTTCTTCCTGTATATCTTTCTTCTTCAATTCACCCGTTTTCGGATCAATACATATCTGCCCTGAAATATATAAAGTATCGCCTGCCAGCACTGCCTGGTTATAAGGTCCGATTGGCTCTGGCGCATCCGGGGTGGTAATTATTTTTCTATCCATAGTTTGATTTTTAACGTAGTGGGCCGATTTGAATTTGCCACCTATGTACGGAGTTTCAAAATTGGACTTTAAACCGTGAATCCGTGGCTCTCTTTTAAGAAGTTCAATGCAGCATTTCTCAAACTGATCCTCTACCATTTCTAAAAACAGGACAGCGAATATAGCTTTATACACTTTCTTTGCAAAAAATAGTATTATGAAGATCGTCCTGCTGGCGAATAAAGAGCAGAAAGAAGAATTAATTGCGGGGAACAAGGAAATATCTGCTGAACTAATCTGGTCGGATGAGCTTGCCTCGTTACAAAACAATAAGGGTGCCGACGCATGTATTGATCTTCTTTTCAACAATACTTCGGAACGGATAAGCGATCTCCGGCAATTAGAATCAACGATTGTAATTATCAACTCGGTGCTGCCGCCTTTGAGCAAATCAGACAATGATATAATTCGCATCAATGGATGGAATACTTTTTTGAAAAGGCAAACAATAGAAGGGGCAGGCGATGAAAGTTTGAAAGAAAAAGCGGAAGCCGTTTTTTCTTCCCTGCATAAAAAACTCGAGTGGGTTCCTGATATCGCTGGTTTTATATCTCCGAGAGTAGTCGCTTCGATCATCAATGAAGCATATTTTGCCCTGCAGGAAGAGGTAAGCAGCAAAGATGAAATTGATACGGCCATGAAGCTAGGAACTAATTATCCTTACGGCCCTTTTGAATGGAGTAAAAAAATCGGCCTGCATAATATTTATGCACTTCTGAAAACTTTGTCTGCTGCAGAGGGAAGATATGTGCCTGCTGAATTATTAACCAGGGAAGCAACAGTGTAATGGCAATACTTTTAAATATAGATACCGCTGTTGAAACAGCATCCGTGTGTTTGTCAGATAATGCTGAAGTTATCGAACTGCTGGTAAATGAAAATCATAAGGACCATGCCAAATGGCTGCATACGGCTATTAATGATTCGGTGACCAGGGCAGGGATGGTTATGGCTGATCTTAATGCGGTAGCAATAACAATTGGCCCCGGTTCCTATACGGGGTTAAGGATAGGGCTGGCCACAGCAAAAGGCCTTTGCTTTGCTCTTCAAATTCCCTTGATTTGCATCAATACATTGCAGATGATGGCAAATGCGGTGAAAAATGAGAAGTCTGACCTGATTTGTCCCATGATTGATGCCCGGAGAATGGAAGTTTTTACCGCTATTTATAACAATTCATTAGAAGAAATAGTAAAACCTTTTTCAACCATTGTAGTTAAAGATAGTTTTGCTGATCTTCTTGCAACCAGGAAGATCATTTTTTGCGGAAATGGGAGCAAAAAACTTCAGAATGTTTTGTTTCATCAGAACGCGATCTTTAGTGATATTGCCGGTACTGCAGCCAATTTGGCCATTTTGTCGTCTACTTGTTTTCACCAAAAAAAGTTTGCTGATTTAGCATATACCGAACCAATCTACTTAAAGGAATTTTATTCTCCCGCTCATTGATTTTTTGAGGAAAATGCGGGTTTATTAACAATTTTAATTTCACCAATTTCTTATATGGAACTATTTTTGCATCTCTATTTTTTAACCGGTCAAAAACTATGAATAACTATATGCTCACATTAAACGCTATACCCGAAAACGGAGAAGCTCTGAAAGTAGATCTTCTCAACCTGAAAAAAGCCTCTCTGATCCTGAGAGCCATCAATCACAAACTGAGACAACAAATCCTTAAATTGATTGATGAACAAGGAAAGATCACTGTAACTGAGATATATGTGAAATTGAGGCTGGAGCAATCTGTTGCCTCTCAACATCTCGCAATTCTCCGTAAAGCAGGATTTGTGAAGACAGAAAGGGACGGTAAGTTCATATATTATACCGTAAACCCTACAAGGCTGGAAGACCTGAACAAATTCGTTGAATCTTTGTTGAACTGATCAGCCCAAATACCTTGTTAATGATGCAGGCGATCCGCTCCGGTGGATCGTTTTTATTTATAAATGAGGTACTTTTGAGTATAAATTTCCCCTTATGTATATCCAGCAATTGTATACCGGTTGTTTAAGCGAGGCTGCATACTATATCGAAAGCGGCGGTGAGGTGGCTATAATCGATCCGTTAAGAGATATTGATGTATATCTCGAACTGGCGAACGAAAGGAACGCAAAGATCAAGTATATCTTCGAAACTCATTTTCATGCGGATTTTGTAAGTGGTCATCTTGATTTGAGTAAAGCAACAGATGCACCGATTATATATGGACCGGCTACCGAAACAAAACTACCTGTGCACATAGCCAGCGATGGCGAAACGTTTAAGATTGGCGATCTGACTATTGAAGTATTACATACTCCCGGGCATACGCTGGAGTCAACCTGTTACTTATTGAAGGATGAAAAAGGACAGGATCATTGCGTGTTTACCGGTGACACATTATTTGCAGGTGATGTGGGGCGTCCTGATCTTGCTCAAAAAGCAAGTGAAATCACTGTGAATGATCTTGCAGGCATGATGTATGAAAGCCTGCAGAATAAGATCATGCCGCTGCAAGATGATGTTATTGTTTATCCTGCTCATGGTCCCGGTAGTTCCTGCGGAAAAAACATCGGGCCACATACCCATAGCACAATCGGCGAAGAGAAACAATATAATTATGCATTGAGAGCTGCCGATAAAGATGAATTTATCAAGGCAGTAACGGATGGTATACCACCTCCGCCACAATATTTTCCAATTAATGCAAAGATCAATAAGGAAGGTTATGATAGTATAGACGAAGTTTTGATAAATGGAATGAAAGCTATACCTGTTGCTCAATTTAAGGAACTTGCTAAAGACGAAAGTAAAATCATACTGGATACCCGTCGTGCCCTTAACTTCACGCACGGTTTTGTTCCCGGCTCGATCAGCATTGGACTCGAAGGGCGCTTCGCTGAATGGGCCGGCAGCCTGTTACCGTTTGATGCACCCATTCTTTTAGTTACCGACCCGGGAAAAGAAAAGGAAACGATTATCCGCCTTGCGAGAGTTGGTTTTGACAAGGTCCAGGGATTCCTTGAAGGTGGTTATGAAACCTGGAAAAATAGTGGTGAACAGATTGACCTGATCGTCGACATAGAGCCCGATGAATTAATGATGGACATTCCTTTTGATCCTAAGCTCCTGATTGTAGATGTCCGCAGGCCGGCTGAATACGCGGAAGGACATCTTCGTGACGCTGTTAATATCCCTCTGAATGATATGATCGATCCGGGTAGCATGGCCAACATTAAGGACGATCAAAACGTGTACGTACATTGCACGGGTGGTTATCGCAGTGTGATTGCTGCTTCATTATTAAAACGTCAGGGTTTTGATAATATCCGGAATGTACAGGGTGGATGGAATAAGATCAAAGAACAGGAAAAAGTAGAGGTGGTGAAAGAGAAGAGTGTGTTGAATTGAAATATGAACTTATTTATCATGGGATAGTTATTGCAAAGTAACTATCCCATTTTTTATTGGTGCAAAAGAGCGCCCAGGGGCCAGCTCTTTGTTATTTATTCACTTCACCGTACTCTTCTTTCCATTCCCACTTCCATCTTCTATGGCTCCAGAGCCACATGTCGGGATATTGGCGAATGACATCTTCCAGATATTTTACAAATCTTCCTGTTAGTTCCTGTTCTGTTACTGAAGCGGGATCATCTTCCGCCACGGTAAATACAGCCTGGTAATAACCGCGTTTCGCCTTATGGATAAACGCAAAAACTACCACAGCATCGTTGGTTACCGCTCCTTTTGCCGGTCCTTTCACAAATGGAGTCGGCCGTCCAAAGAAATTGAACCACCATGCATTGTTCGGGTTACCTGGATTCTGATCTGCTGCCAATGCAAGCGCATATTGCTCATTTCGGTATGGCAGAAAGTCTTCGCGCATGTGAGTTGCCCGCAACAACTTAGCACCAAACCGCGAACGAAATTTATAAACAAGCCTGTCAAAAATCTTATTGGTGATTGGCATATAAACTGCCAGGAAGGGCATTTTTAATTCAATAGGGCTACTGACATTACACCATTCCCAGTTAAAATTGTGTCCTGCATGTATCTGCACTTTCCTCCCGGTTTCCTTAAATGCATTGACGAGCTCCCAGTTACCTGTAAACCGTTTTAAAATAGATTTCTGAGAAACAGAGATCATCTTAATGGTCTCAAGAAAGGTATCAATAAGATTGTGATAAAATTTCTTTGCAATGACAATTCTCTCTTTTTCTGTCTTTTCCGGAAAAGCCAGGAGTAAATTATCCATCACCACTTTGCGCCGGTATTTTAAAATGTAAAACACCACCCCATAAATGACATCCGACAAAAAATACAACACAGGAAACGGTAAAATAGAGAGCAGCCAGAAAAGTCCGTAAATAATATAATACATAGGGCGCAAAGATAGATACTACAGCACGATGTTTTGAACAAGATGGCTCTTTGACGGATAATCAGTATTATAATGCAGGCCGCGGCTTTCCTTTCGGAATGTGGCGCCTTTCACAATCAAATACCCGACAGAGATCAGGTTGCGAATTTCCAGTAATGGAAGCGATAAAGAAGTTGATTGATATAATTGTTCGGTTTCTTCCCATAACAGGTCAAGCCGGCGCATCGCACGTTGTAAGCGCACATCATTACGAACTATACCCACATAATCGCTCATGACCTGTTGTAGTTCTTTCAAACTCTGTGTAATAAGGATCATTTCTTTGGGTTCGCTTGTACCTTTTGCATTCCAATCGGGGATATCTTCATTAAGGCTGACAGAAATGACATTATTAGTTGCATCTGTATAACATCTGTGTGCGAAAACCATTGCTTCCAGCAATGAATTACTTGCCAGGCGATTTGCTCCGTGCAAACCCGTGCTGGAACATTCACCGCAAGCATAGAGATTCTTAATAGAGCTTCTTCCCCATTCATCTGTTTTAATACCACCGCAACTATAATGTGCTGCCGGCGCCACAGGGATCATGTTTTTCGTAATGTCAATACCAAGCGATAAACATTTTTCATAAATATTCGGGAAATGTTCAGTGAACTTCTCTTTACTAAAATGCCGGCAATCCAACCATACATGTTCTGTTCCTGTCCGTTTCATTTCGCTGTCTATCGCTCTTGCTACAATGTCTCTTGGAGCGAGGTCTTTTCTTGCATCATATCTCTCCATGAAGGCCTCATTGTCCTTATTGCGCAAAATACCGCCATCACCCCGAACAGCTTCGGTAATCAAGAAAGCCTGGCCCTTCATTCCCGGTTCATACAATGCCGTAGGATGAAATTGGATGAATTCCATATTTTCAATACGTCCCTTGGCACGATACACCATCGCTACTCCATCCCCGGTTGCAATTGACGGATTCGTCGTGGTTCGGTATACCTGTCCGTTACCCCCTGTTGCCACAAGTGTAATCTTTGCCAAAATCTTTTCGACCTGGTTAGTTTTTGAGTTTAATACATAAACACCATAACATTCAATATCCGGGGTTGCCTTGGTAACAAGATAACCAAGGTGATGCTGTGTAATAACGTCGATCACGAAACAATGCTTGATGATCTCTATATTTTTTTGTTTTGAAGCGGCGTCCAGCAATGCCCTTTCCATTTCCCGCCCGGTAATATCTTTATGATGAATGATACGGAATTCCGAATGTCCCCCTTCCTTTCCAAGTTTGTAATCCCCATCCTTTTCTTTATCAAAGCGGGCGCCCCATTCTATCAATTCTCTCACCCTGTCAGGCCCCTCTTTCACTACTATCTCCACTACATTTCTGTTGCATAATCCATCTCCCGCTATCAAAGTGTCTTCGATATGTTTTTCAAAGCTGTCATTCTCTAAATCGTTTACAACCGCTACTCCACCCTGCGCATATTTTGTATTTGTTTCATCCGCGGCCGCCTTTGTCATCACCAACACTTTCTTATCCGGAAAATATTGCGCTACTTTTAAAGCATAGGTCAATCCTGCAATGCCTGATCCCACAACAAGAAAATCTGTTTTTTGCATTTTACGACTTTTGTATGCCAATACCTATACGGTTTTTGAATACCCGTGTAAACTTAAGACGCCTTTCAGAAACCCTCTTTATTTGAGGTATGCTTTCGGCAAAATTATTCTTTACGACTGAAACTAATATACCGGCTTGCTCCTTCAATAATAAAAAGCTGCGCTAACCCATAAGTTAGCATGACCACTACCCCGGCAATTTCAAATCCCCGGTAAAACTTATTGATTGCAAGAGTGGAATCAGAGATCACGAATAATAAGGCTCCTGCCATCATCCATTGTCCCACCCGTTTATTTTTTATGGACAACATATGCATGGCCAGCATGAACATGAAACTGATAACAATGCCATATATAAATACCGGCACCTTCATTTCTCCGAGATGGGGCGAAAGAAGAGTGATCAATGCAATGTAATAGATCGCAACGATCAATAATAACCAGGGATTCACTCTTACCTTTTCCTCTATCCCTACCCGGTAAAAAAAGATGATGTAAAAAATATGGGCAATTAAAAAGGAAGATAAGCCCAGCAAAAAGAAAAGCGGATCTTTTTGCTGAAACATCAATAATACATCCCCGAGCCAGGAAAAGAGCAAAGCCATCAGTATCCATTTTTTAAATGGTGATTTTATTTTGCCAGGTTGAGAAAGAAAATACCCGGTAAGTGAAAGGATGATAATCGGCTTTGACACAAAATCTATCAGCTGGATTTTTAAGATACCGCCAACAATGTTAACGATGAGTACAATGGCAAATAAAAGTATCCAGGTTTGTTTTTTCACCTAAACAGTTTGAGGTTCGATCCATGCCTCACTTTCCTTGAGCAGGTTGATCAATTCATCAACAGCCACTTCGCTGTTCACATTGCGCTTCATCACTTCTTTACCTTTATACAACGTGATCTTTCCGGGTCCGCTGCCCACATACCCGAAGTCCGCATCGGCCATTTCACCGGGGCCATTTACTATACATCCCATGATGGCGATCTTCACTCCTTTCAGATGATTGGTAACAGCGCGGATCCTGGCTGTTGTTTCCTGGAGATCGAATAATGTACGTCCGCAACTGGGGCAACTGATATATTC